>JAOAKR010000051.1 GCA_026419815.1 Microcaldota archaeon
GCGCTATGAGCGAATCGTACACAATCCTGCTCCAGCCCTCCATATCTTGGTAATGCTGTGAAAGCTCAGCGGGAGTGAGGAACCCAACCTTCCTGTTTGAGCCCCTTTCCGCAGGGCTTATGTCCACATCATCAGTGTCCGCATCAACAATGAACACGACGCCGAAGTGCACGTCCTGCACATCCTTCCCGCTGCCTGAGCCCTTCTCGTTTATGAAGCCGGCCACACGTGGCTCAAACCTTCCGCCGTAAGCGACTTCCTCAAAAAATTCCCTCCTGAGCGCCTGCATAAGCGTCTCATCGCCGAAATCGCCAGGGTCAATGTGGCCGCCAACACCCACGGATTTCAGGTTGTGCAGCCTCGCCTCAGTGCCTCCCTTGAGCCGCTCATACATAAAGAACTTCCCGCCAAACTTCACAACAACATATGGGATGATCTGCTGGTAGTTTGGGTTTGACTCAACCCCGTGCTCGCCATACCTCTCCTTGTACTCCCCATACCTGGAAATGAGATGCCCGATGTCAATGCCCGCCTCGCCAGCTGCCCTGAACCCGTAGAACAGCCTCTCATTGCCTTTGCCGAACAGGTGCTCATTCCTTATGACAAGGCAACGTCTCTCAACCATAAAATCACTTACTTCTTCTTGGGGAACTTGATGAAGAAGACGCCCTCATCCCCCTCAATTATGACGGGCTCGTGCTGTGCAAGGGAGCCGATGTTGAGCTCAAATATGCCGTTGTCAAGCACCTTGACGTCCGATGAGCCATCAATCGCCCCGGCCGGCGTGCGCACCGCGTTTGCGCGGAACATAAACGAGGTCCCGCCGCACTTGCTGCACGCGCGCAGCACCACAAGGTCCTCGCTGTTGTATTCCGCACCGCATCCGATGCACTTGTGCACGCGGCCGCTCACTTGCCGTCACGCTCCTCCTGCCGCATCCCGGCGAGCAGGTTTATTTTGGTGCTGTCGTTCTTGATTGCGCGTATGAGCCTTGCGGGCCCTATAACAGTCATACCGCCAGTCTTGCCGCCGAGCAGGCGGATTATGGCGCTTTTCCATCCCTCCTTTTCTGAGCCGAGGCTTGAGATTTCTATGCCCGTGAACGTGTCATCAACCATTCCCATTGTCTGCTCAATAAGGAGGCGCTCATCATCGGGCTGCAGCTTATCCTCAAGCACAATTATGCTGCCCCCCTTGATAACATCTATCAGGTAGCCGACCTTGCCCCGGCTGTCCATGCCGCTAAGCGCCGCCGACGACACGAACTCTATCCTGATATCCCCCATCACTTCACCCGGTCAAATATCGCCCTATAAAGGGCGTCAATGTTCTTGCCCTCCTTGGCCGATATCGGCACCACGTGGTATTGCGGGAATGCCTCCTTTATCCTCTTGAGGTTTGCATTAGGCAAATCGTTCTTGTTGGCTATGAGTATCACAGGTATGTTGCGCGCCTCAAGGTTACCAAGTATCGTGATGTTCACCTGCGTGTACGGGTCTTCAGTGGAATCCATTACAACGAGCGCAGCATCAACATTCTCAAGCCACTTTATCGCCTCTATTATGCCCTTGGTCGCCTCCTTTGCGCGTGTGCGCGCCTCATCCTGCCCGAGCCCATACTGCAAGAACTCCCTATAGTCCACTTTTGTTGCAATGCCGGGCATGTCAAGCAGGTTCATTGAGAGCTTCCTGCCGTTCATATCCATAACAACGCGCTCCTTCTTTTGGACAACACGCGTCTCGTGCGGTATCTCAGAGACCTTGCCAAGCGGCTCGCCGACCCAGTCCATGCATATCCTGTTTGCAAGCGTGGTCTTGCCCGCGTTTGGGGCGCCGTATAGGCCGAGGCTAACGCTCTTCTTCCTGCCGAATATCCCGTCTAAAATCCCAAAAATCCACCCGAACATAGCATCACTATTTCCACTCGGGACTTATTCTCTTCCAAATATTATAAATGCTTGGAAAAATATGGACCCGCCCTGGATCGAACAGGGGATTTCCACCTTTCTCGTCTGTGCGGTGCAATACTGCACGGCGCGCTGTAAGGGTGGCGTCTTAACCATTGCCGGGCCTTCTTCGGCATCCCGAAGGGAGGCCACTCGACTACGGGTCCTATGCCCCTATTAAAAAAGGTAACCTATATAAACCCCTTGCGACCTCAAAACCACGGATACTCATGCTCTCAGAGGAGATTTACAGGAAGATGAAGCTTGACAGGGAGTTCAACACCAGCCTGTCAAAGGCCAATATGGTTGAGGCAGAATATTCGCAGAAGTTCGTGCAAGGCATACGGCCGGACCTGGGCGACCTTAACCGTGCATACCACGCGCTGCATAAGTCCGCGTTTGAGCTGTCAATGCTTTTTTCTCCGAGGGCAACCGTAACTCCGCCTCGGCAGGGAGATTTCCTGCTCACGATTATGACAATTGCCGGTATAGGGCAGGCATACATAGGCAACGTGATCTCGCTCATTGAGCGGAACGGCATCAGGAACCCCTCAGTGAAGAGGGTTGACAAGCTGCTTTCGAACTTCAGGCAGATGCAGGAAATCTTCACGGGGCTTGAGGCCGATGTGCGCCAGTCCCTTGATGCTTACATCTCGCGCGGCGAGCATCCCTCGCGGGACAGGATATCACGGTACAGCAAGGACCTGCTCCGCCTGAGGCGTGCGTATTTCAGGGTGAGGGCAAAGCTCAACGCGCTTGAGAAGTCGGTGGATTTCTCGGGCTACGAGTACAGGCACTACGAGCCGCTCGTGATGCTTATGCGCTCACAGCACCAGACGCACGCAAGGAAGCAGGCAGCCCCCGCCACCACCGGTGAATACAAGGAGTACGTGCGCTCGCTGCTGCAGGAATCAAATTCTTATATGAACGCCGTGTTTGACTTTGACGCGCGCAGGGCGAGGCACAAGCGGAAGGACTTGCTTGACATTGAAAACGCAAAGTTCATCGCATCATACAAACTGCCGCGCGATGCGGTGGTTCGGCACGCTGAGTTCCTCAAGTCAATGAACCCGACGGTGTTCTTCACTGAGGATGAGTTCCACAGGATACGACCTGAAGGCAGGAAAACAAAGCCGGACGCGCTTCTTTTCAGTAAAAAGTAAAAGTTGGAAAGGCACTTACCACTTGCCTTTCTTGTAGTTCTTCATCTTCGCCTTGTAGACGAAGCCGTCCTTGCCAACGTAATAGAGGTAGCCCTCTTCCTTGCTTATCCTCTCATTGCCGACCTTCTTCTTCTTCGCACCCTTGTTGTGCCTCATTGGGACTGCCCATACATAGCCGTCTTTGCCGACAAAATAGAGATAGCCGTCCTCCCTCTTTATCCTTTCGTTGCCAATCTTGCTTCCCATATATACACCTCCAATAGTGTGTAATTCCCTATTCAGACGCAATATTTATAAGGCTATCGTCGGAGCACCGAGAGATATATTAAAAAGGCGGCGCAAATGTGCATATGCGGCTTTTGCTTGCACTGCTGTTGGCCGCCGGGATGTGTGCTGCTGCCAGCATGCTCGTGCCCGCGGTTTCAGACGGCGATTATGGCTCGCTTGTGCGCGTGCATATTGAGGAGCTGCCTGGCAACGGCGGTGTCTACGTTTCAGTGCGCCCGCTTGCCGGGGAGGGCTTCCAATCGTCAATATCAGATGCGGTTGGGTGCGCATCATCACGGGGGCATAACTTCTCATCAAGCCTTTTGCTTGTTGGCGCTGATGCGCCAGATAGCACCGCACTTTTGGACGGGCCGAGCGCGGGCGTTGCGATGGCATCGCTCCTGCTTTCAATCCGTGGCGGTCCTGCGCCCCGCAATGATATGACCGTGACCGGCGGGATCACCCCTTCCTGTGAAATAGTTGAGGTTGGCGGGCTTGCGGAGAAGGCTGAGGCGGCCCACCAAGGCGGCCTGCACGCAATTCTTGTGCCGCACACTTCCCCTGATGAGGTGGCACTGCTTGACAGGCTGCACATTGAAACAGGCGTTGTGGTGCACGAGTACGGCTCGCTTGACGAGGCATACTCGCTCCTGGCGTCACGCGATGATGTGGTGCACAGCGTCTCGTACGGCAATGCCACATATC
>JAOAKR010000052.1 GCA_026419815.1 Microcaldota archaeon
GGGCCGTATAAGGGCGGCATACGGTTCCACCAGGACGTGACGCGCGCTGAAGCAGTCCTTCTCTCAAAGCTTATGACGTTCAAGAACTCGCTTGCGGGCATACCTTACGGCGGCGGGAAAGGCGGCGTGCGCTTCAACCCCAAGGGCTACAGCAAGGCCGAGCTTGAACGCGTGTGCCGTGCATATGTGCGCGGGATTGTTAGGGATATAGGCCCAGATAAGGATATCCCCGCGCCTGATGTGAACACCACTGCCGAGATGATGGCGTGGATGGTGGATGAGTACAACAAGCTCACCGGGACGCTTTCCTATGCGGCATTCACTGGCAAGCCTGTTGAGTTCAACGGCCTGCGCGGGCGTGACGAAGCGACCGGGAGAGGCGCATATTTCATAATGGTGCGCGCGTTCAAGGAGCACGACGTGCCCAAAAGCGCTGCAATTGCTGTCCAGGGGTTT
The DNA here is from genome assembly GCA_026419815.1 of Microcaldota archaeon. Lineage (GTDB taxonomy): Archaea > Micrarchaeota > Micrarchaeia > CAILAH01 > CAILAH01 > DYJQ01. The sequence continues at coordinate 457 of JAOAKR010000052.1, forward strand.
GGGAACGTTGGGATGAACATTGCGCGCATACTGCACGAGAACGGGTACAAGGTCGTTGCGGTGAGCGACTCAAAAGGCGGCATCTACTGCAAGGGAGGCCTTGATATACCTGCCGTGATTAAGATAAAGAGCTCCGGGGGGAGTGTGCAGGACTATTCTTGCCCCGGCCTTGTGAAAATCACGAACGAGCAGCTGATTGAGTGTGATTGTGACGTGCTCGTCCCTGCCGCGCTTGACAACCAGATACATAAGGGCAATGCCGGGAAAGTGAAAGCCAAGTATGTGTTTGAGGCCGCCAACAACCCAACAACCGATGAGGCCGATGAAATGCTCGCAAGGCGCGGCGTGCTTGTCTTCCCAGACATACTTGTAAATTGCGGCGGCGTGTCCGCAAGCTATATTGAGTGGGTGCAGAACCGCGAGGGCAGGGTATACGCGTATGAGCAGGTCTTGAATGAGCTTGAGCAGGTTATGGGCCGCGCGTTCTCGCTGGTGGCTGAGCAGCGGAGGAAGGACCCAAAAATAACTTACCGCGAGGCGGCATACCGCGCAAGCATTATAAGGCTAACTGCCGCAATGAAATACCAATTTTAGCCCATTCTTTTTAAGCTTTTCAACAAACCCGTTTTTTCCTTTTATATGTTGCCAATAGTCTCGGAAGCCAGTGCACAATAGATATATTTAATTCAGAAATCTCGCCGTTATATATGGTTTTCATGCGAGCATAATATACGTGGTTTGTATGGCGCTCGCAACAAAGCTTCAGCAGGTTCCCGCAAGGGATGTGCAGGCCTTCCAAAGGTTTGGGCCTATGCACGAAACGCACAAGTCGGGCTTGTGGAGGCGCACGCTCACACGGATGAAAACCGCAGTGGCCGCACTTGCAGCCGTCGCGGTTATAGCGACGGCTGCGCCGTTGAAGGCTGAAGAAGAGAGTGCATCTTCATTGCGAATAAGCAACGCCCTGCAGCTGTTAAATTCAACCCGCTTGTCGGGCTATATGTTATATCCTAGTAAGTGGGATTACGGAACGCTTGCGAGGAATAAGTACGGTGTCCCACTAATGTTCCACGCATCGGTGCTTCAGGAAGAGCTGCATTTATCATTCAACCCTTGGCACAATACCCTTTTTGAGGCGGGCATCGGATTTGGAATAAATATTGAACCAGTAACAATGGGGGTGGTCGGAATACTTTCCCAGTTTTATGAAGAAGGTGTTCGTGTGCCTAACGCATTATCACGGGAACAGTTCTACACCCGAAGAGGCTCAACAATAGATTTTGGTGCATTCTTAGCAGCTGACATTTATGAGTCAGAGAGCACAAAAGTCATGCTCCACTTAGGTATTACTACGCTATCCAACCCATACATAGTTAATACAGATTTTCAGATCCCCAAGGAGTTCATCCCCTACCTGGGTTTCTCGTTTGATTTCTAATTTTTCATGAAATTGAAAAAGAGATTTACTCCAGATCAATCCTTGGGGCGAGATAGTAGAGGAACCTCGCGTTGCCCACATCATACTTCAGCTTTATGGGCGCGTTTGTCCTAAGCCCAATTTCAACGTCAGAAGTGTCAGACGCACCTTTTACCATATCCTCAAGGTATTGCACAGGGAACGTCGCCTTAACGGGGCTCTTGACTTCCATGCGTTTTATGCAGCCGTCATCACCGTGCTCATACTCAATCTCGGCATCTGCACTGTCACCGGTAGCCACCATCCTGAGCTTCTTGCCCTTTGCCTCAAAAGTGATGTGCGAGCTCACAAGAGCAATGTCCCTTACTGCATCTTTAAGTGCAGAGGCACTCATCACAATGTGCGCATCGTGCTCAACCTTTGGCTCGCGCTCAACACCAGCTGCAAGCTCTATTATGGGGACCTTGAAGCTCTTCTTTGAGTTTCCGCTCTCAAACTGCACGACCACACGGTTCTCATCATCAAACAGGCTGAGCTTGCCGCCCTTGCCCCTGGATAGGATTTTCCCTAGATTGTCAAGGTTGAGCCCAACACTCTGCGGGCCGTCAACCTCAAATGCCGAGAACGCACCGCTCGGCATTGAGAATATGACCATCGCAATCTGCGAGGGGTCAAGCGCGTGCAGGCCCAACCCCTCTTTCCTTATTGAGAACGTGCCCTCATCAATGAGGTTGCCAAGCGCATCAACCGCGCTCTTGAACTCTTCCGGCTTATCCATCTCTATCTTGAACATAGTGCTCACCTTTTCCTGCCCCTTGCAGGCTTCTTGAGTATCGTGTACTTCTCAATATAATTGTGTGCCTGGTACACAATCAGGAACGGTATGATGATGAATGAGTTTATGATCAGAGTTGCCCATTGGAAGTATGCAGGCAGCAACAAGTAAGTGCCCGCTGTAGCCACAATGAGCATTGCAAGCCCCGCCACAACCCATTTGGCCACCCTGTCAGGGCAGTTGCGTATGTGCTGGACGCTTGCATAGACCGCGTGCACGGGCTTCATCTGGTCAATAACTATTGCCGGCCCAACATAAAATGTCGGCAGGTATATGAGAAGGAACACAAGACCCGCAAGCCAGTAGGGCGCCTGCAGCTCGGCAAGCACATACTGGACCGCAAAGTTCAATATGAACAGGAAGACAAATATCAGGAATAGCACAAGCGTGCTGCGCGGTATGCTCTGCAAGATCTCCTGCGTAAGGTTGACTTGCACTCTCTCCCTCTTAACGATGAGGTTCACTGCAACAACACCGAACGCGACGAAGTAGTTTGAAAGCAGGAACGCAAACGCTATCACTGCAACATCCATCAAGCTCATCTCAGGGATGCTGAGGAACCTCAGGAACGTTGCGCCTATCGCGTTATAAGTCGGTGTGGCCGCAAACAGCGGCATTAGCAGCGCAAGCAAAAACGATATTGAGAACACAAGCAGTATGCCTATGTTCTTGGCAAACGTGGATACCGCGTTTTCAAACACCATACAAACACCTGCATTATCACAAGCCGAGCCCGAGCTTTTCCCTGTACTCTGGACTCATCCTGTCTGGGGTCCACGGCGGGTCAAACACCACTTTGACATCAACCGCCTTAACGCCCGGGATGCCCTCAACAGCCTTGCGCACGTCATCTATTATCACCGGGCCGAGCGGGCACATCGGCGTGGTCAATGTCATAACAACCTCAACCTTCCCGCCCTTCACCTCAACCCCATATATCAGGCCCAGGTCAACAACGCTTATTGAGAGCTCTGGGTCCTTGACAGACCGGAGCGCATTGATTACGTCCTCCCTGCCAACGCCCGCCATGTAATTTTAGGCAACAAATAATTTAAATAAGGATAAACCCGGGCCGTTAGCAAGCCAACGTTGCACCG
>JAOAKR010000053.1 GCA_026419815.1 Microcaldota archaeon
AGCTCACACCGTGCAAGCTCGGCCTTGTTGGCGCTGTTGTTTGACTCAAGCTGTGAAAGTATAGCACTGTAGCTGCCACAGCAAGCACACTGCGCAATTGCCGTGCGCGCAGCTGTAACGCTCGCATCTGCAGCAGAAACTTTTGCAGCGACATCCTGCTCCATAACATGGGGCGAGTAGCTGAACTTGGCAGGCATTGCATATGTGAATTCCTCTCCAGTTTTCCTGCACACTGCACGGAACTTTGCCCACGCAGCCATCTCCTCGCTGCCGGCACCTTTCCCGCCGAACCGGAGGTAAAACTTCCCTTCACAGGTATTCCCTTCGCGCGCCATGCACAAGAGCTCCTCATCTGTATATTTGCCCAGCGGGAAATCGTAGTAAGAGTAATACACATCAATTATGCCGGTGCACGCATCGCGTGGGTAGCCAATTTCAAGCCCGATGGTCACATATTGCGGCTTTTCTGGCATATCGCAGTTTGACAGCTGCATAACGCCGTTGCCGTAAACAACCCTGTTCCCCTCAACATACCCTATCTTGACAGTGAACGGGTCAGCAGCGCTCACGAGCACAGCCGTGAGGAACAGTGCAATAATCACGTGCATATACCTATATCCCATGCATATCCCCTTTGTGTTTTGTCAGAATAATGCCACCCTCCACACGAGCGCTTATTTTGGGAGGCCGTAAACGGCTTGCGACCCTAGCATATCCTCAATCTCAAGCAGCCGGTTGTACTTGGCCAGCCGCTCGCCACGGCACGGCGCACCGCTCTTGATCATGCCGCAGTCAAGCGCCACTGCAAGGTCGGCGATGAATGGGTCGCACGTCTCGCCAGACCTGTGGCTCACCATAACACCACACCCGTTATTCTTTGCAAGGCCGGCTGCGTCAAGCGCTTCAGTCAGCGTGCCTATTTGGTTGACCTTAAGCAGCAGAGTGTCCATACAGCCCATATCTATTGCCTTCCGTATGCGCTCAACATTAGTTACTGTAAGGTCATCGGCCACAATCCTGAATTTTGCGGATTTCTTGAGTGTCGCAAACGATTCAAAGTCTTCCTCCTGGAATGGGTCTTCTATGCTGAATATGCCATACTTACCCGCTAGCTCCAAATAAAGCTCTGAAAGCCTTGCAGCGTCCATACGCTTGCCGTCAATGGCATACTTCTTGCGCGAGTAAAATGATGATGCGGCGCAGTCAAGCGCAATCTGCACCTCCTTTGAGTACCCTTCGGAGTCAATTGCGGACTGGATGAGTGCAAGCGCATCCTCAGTTTTCTTGATGGGCGGCGCAAATCCGCCCTCATCGCCGACACCGGTTGCCTTTCGGCCGTGCTTTTTTTCAATGAGCGCGCGAAGTGCCCCATAAATCTCGCAGCATATGCGTACTGCCTCTGAAAAATTCCTTGCGCCAACAGGGGCGACCATAAACTCCTGCACAGCAAGGCCGCTGCCAGCGTGCTTGCCCCCGTTTATAATGTTCATAAATGGGACTGGAAGCCGGTTAGCCGAGGGGTTAAGGTGGGCGAACAGCTCCTTGCCTGCAGCTTTTGCGCCTGCACGTGCAGCCGCGAGCGACACGGCGGTGGTCGCATTCGCGCCAAAATTGGACTTGTTGGGCGTGCCGTCGGCCTGTATTATCGCAAGGTCAACCGCCTTTTGGTCAAGCACGCTCATCCCGCGTATGGCGTCGCGTATCCTGCCGATGTTGGCGAGCGCTTTTGAAACGCCCTTGCCGTGGAATTCCTTGCCGCCGTCCCTCAGTTCAACCGCCTCAAACTTGCCCGTTGAAGCGCCGCTCGGTGCAGCCGCCCTCCCAACCGCATTCTCGGCATAAACCGTGCACTCAACTGTCGGGTTTCCCCGTGAATCAATTATCATCCTGCCAGTGACATCCTTTACCTGCAAGCCAACACCACGCTTAAACTCAGCCGCCAATCCTTTTATTTGTTAGGCATCAAATTTAGGCGATGGTGCTTATAATAGACGGCAGGCGACAACGCATTAAATTCACAAGGCCATTACTGGCCAGCAGCCTGCTAAAGCTCCTTGGGCTTGGCAGGGAGCGTGCGCTTGTGAGGCGCAACGGCAAGCTTATTACTGAATTTGACAAGGTTTCGCCGAAGGATAATATTGAGGTATTCACTGTTGGCAGCCAGGGCTGAGCCATATGAAATGTTCGGAATGCAATGCAGACGCAATAATCTATCTGGCGTACTCGCAAAAGTTTCTATGCGGCAAGCATTTTTCACGCTTGACTGAGAAGCGTGCCGGTGCGGCGATGCGTGAGCACGCGATGGTGCGCGGCAAGAAAAGGATAGGCGTTGCAATATCAGGAGGCAAGGACAGCCTCGCCCTTCTTTACATAATGCACAAGCTGCTCGGCAAGGACAGGCGGCTAAAGCTTATTGCACTCACTGTTGATGAGGGTATCGGCGAATACCGCAGCGAGAGCATCAAGCGTTGCAATGAGCTGTGCAGCCAGCTGGGTGTTGAGCACCACATATACTCTTTCAAGGATTATGCAGTTCCAATGCGCACGCTTATGAGGCGCAGGCGCACAGACCCGTGCTCGTACTGCGGCGTGTTCCGCAGGTGGATACTCAACAAAGCGGCACGCGAGCTTAAGCTTGACGCGCTGGCGGTGGCGCACAACCTGGATGACACGGTGCAGACGTTCCTTATGAACCTGATGCGCAATGAGCCGCTCAGGATGCTGAGGTTCAGGCCGTGCGGCGGCATAAGCGACAGCGAAGAGTTCGTGCCGCGCATACGCCCGCTTTTCGCGATACCTGAGCGTGAGGTGCTCGCGTATGCGCTTCACAATGGGATTAAGTTCCACGTTGGGAAGTGCCCGTATGCACACTATGCGATCAGGAACCACGTGCGCAAGTTCGTAGCTGATATGGAGGAAAGGTATCCCGGCACAAAGTTTGCGCTGCTCAATTCTTACCTATATATGCTGCGCTCACTCAGGCTTGACGAGGTGCCAGATATCACAAAGTGCCGGGAATGCGGTGAGCCATCAACATCAGGCGTTTGCAAGCGGTGCATATTGCTAAGCGATGCATTGCGCAAGTGATTTTTGGCAAGCAACTTGTGCATTTGGCAGGACAATGCCGGGCATTAGGTTTTGGGTTTTGGGCACAAATTAAGCAATTCCTTGCGGCACTGCAAGCAATATGGGATTAAATCCCTTTCTTCCGGCTTAGCCACGCGTGCCACACGAGCATTGCAAGAGCCACCAGCGTGAGCCCGCCGTAGTCAAACAGGGGCACAACCAGGCAGCAGTGCGCAGCCATCGCGCCCTCGCCGAGCAGTGCGCCAACAAGCTCACTTGAGTTGTGGATTGAGTGGAAGAGCATTGCGGGCAGCAGTGCCGGCAGGAACAGCAGCAGGTGCGGCAGGCCGCGCTCTTTTAGCTGCGCCGCCGCCAAAACTTGA
>JAOAKR010000054.1 GCA_026419815.1 Microcaldota archaeon
AATCAAAGGAGCTTGAGAGGAACCTTTAATATTGTTATCCTTTTTAATAATCCACAATCGGTGTTCAAGATGGCAAGGTTTCACGTCCGTGGTGGTGCAAAATGGAGGAAAGCCCACACCAAGATTTATGCTGCCAAGAGGGCAAAATATGCGTGCCCGACCTGCTTAAAGCACTCAGTTAGGCGCGTGCGTGCTGGAATGTGGGAGTGCCGTTCCTGCAAATCACAGTTTGCGGGCGGCGCGTACGAGCTTTCAACCCCAGTCGGGAGGCTCACGCAGAGGCTCATCTCAGACCTTGCAAAGAAGGGCAAGGTTTCAGAGGAAGAGATAAAGGAGCTTGAGCTTGCAATGGAAAGCGCTGGTGAGGAGCCCGCTGCAGGGATAGAGGATAAGTGAGGGGTGGCCATATGTACAAGTGCGTAAACTGCAACAACTCAATAGACAAGATGGACCCGAACTATGTCCGCTGTCCGTTCTGTGCGTCGCGCATAGTGTTCAAGGCGAGACCGCCAGTTGCAAAAAAGGTCTCAACTGATTAGCATGCCGTATATAACCACAAGCAGGAAGGCATCGCAGGTGTCGCGCAGGCTTGCGCGTTCATTGTCGAATTTTTTCCCAGGCGCGCATTACGAGAATCGTGGCAAGCGCGGTATGGATTCCGTTCTGGCGCGTGCGCGCGAGCTCGGCTTCACGCGTGTGGTTCTCATTTATGAGTCGCATGGCAATCCGGGTGAGATTGAGTTCATAGATGTCGGTGAAGATTCCTGGTCAATTGCAGGGAAGATCTCATTCACTGTGGTGAGCGTGGGCAAGATTTTGCGTGGGGAGTATAGTGTCAAGTGCAACCCACCAGCCGAAAAAATAGCAGGGCTGTTCAAAGACCCAGATGCCGTACCCGAGGATGGCGGTGAAGATGAGGCATCACTGGTTTTGGATAATAATTACCTCATATTTAGCGTAGGCGGGAAAGAAATGATCCGGCTGAAAATGCTTTAGCTTTGCCCTGATCAGCGCCCGGCGCGGCATATCCATTTCCAAACCTGGCAGGATGAAAAAACAAGCAAGAAAAGAGGCTTAGATTTCGCCAACTCTCCTCTTGAGCTTCCTCTTCATGCGCTTCCTTCTTTTCTTGAGCCATTTCCAGCGCATACGGCCCTTTTTCTTCCATTTCCTTGCAATCGCTCCCAATATTACACCCTTCACAAGCGTTGTGCACTATTAAAATGGTAAATATTTAAAAAGGTGCTCAGAATTTTACGTTGACGGGCTTGGACTCATTCCCACCTGCCTTGAAGAACTCGCTTGCCTTGAACCCGAGCAATCCAGCAAACAGGCTGTTTGGGAATATTTGCAGCGAGGTGTTATACTCATATACTGAATCGTTGTAGAACTGCCGTGCGTATGCAATCTTGCCCTCGATCTCCGAGAGCTCGGACTGCAAGTGCAGGAAATTCTCGTTAGCCCGCAGCTTTGGATAATTCTCTGCAACTGCAAACAGGCTCTTAAGCGCTGTAGACAGCATATCATTTGCCTTTGCGCTTTCTTGCGGTGTTTTTGCAGACATCACCGCAGCCCTTGCCTTGGTGACCTCCTCAAACAAGCCTTTCTCGTGCTTTGCGTAGCCCTTGACAGTCTCAACAAGGTTGGGCACAAGGTCAAACCGTTTCTTGAGCTGGACATCAATCTGTGCCCAAGCATTCTGCACCTTATTGCGCTTTGACACGAGCGAGTTGTAAACCAACGCAATGCCCACTATAAGCGCAATTGCCAGGATACCTATTATGCATATGCCAGCCATACCAAGGCCAAGTGCCAAATCAAGCGCCATTTTTACACCATATAGTAGATGCCCGTATAACTTTTTAAGTGTTTGGCGGCAATCTTATCCGTATGCTCAACTCAAGCACTCTCAGCGCCATCATAGGCGAGTATGCGGCACAATACGGCGGGGAGATTGATGTGCATCTTGAGCATTTTGACAAGGATCGGTTCACGGTACGGTTCAGCGGGCGCATATGCCGGTCGTGCGGCCTTGAGACGTATTTTGACGGCCTTCAGTATATGCTGCGGCTGGGCGGCATACACGTGAGGGTCGGCCCATACAGGGAGGAAAAGGGGGAATTCATAGTAACTTATTACTTGTGAAGAGCAGTGCACCCAGCACCGAGAGGATAACAAGCCCCGATGTGCACCCGCCGCTACCCCCCTTAAGCGTGATGCAGGAACACCCTGGGAACGGCGTCTGCGCCTGCCCTGAAGGGCACGCACTACTGCACGTTGCGTTTTCAAAGCCGGCCGTCCACCATTGTGGCTCGCGCCCGTAATCAAACCCTCCTTTTACAGCTGAGCTTGCGTTTGCGCCCTTTATTACTGCTTGCTCCCCAGTGCGCACCACGACAGAATTGCCGTCCATATCAGTTGCCTTGACTTTGCCTTCAAGCACCTTTATGGTTTGCGCTTTGCCGTCAACGCCCACCAAGAGCTCAGATTCGGCTGAGTATTGCATACAGCCGGCTGAGCGGAGGTACCGTTTCTCATCCATACGGTCTGTGAAGTCCGGGTGCGTGAACCCCCCGCCGCAAATGGTAACAGTCCCTTTCTCAATGTGCGGGTCGGCATTTGCTGCAAGCTGGCCCGCCATACGTTTCCCGAGGTAATACATCCACATCTTGCCTGTCATCTCCTGCATTGACTTGGCAGCTTCGGCATCACTATTGTCATAGGTGAGCTTGACCTCGCCCTCCCCGCGGTATGTCCTGATGCTGTCGCCGAACACCACCGTAACGCTGTCATCCTCGCTTTGCAGCACTATCGTATCGCCGGGGTTGATGATAGTGAGCGGGGTAATCTCCATCCCCTTACCAGTGCCCCCCTTCACAATTGTAGCGTGCCCATTGATTTTCGCAGCGTATGCCATAACACCTCTGACAGCTGGCAGCTGTTTGCCAACACACGCAGGGTCAAGCAGGCACTCATCACTTAGCTTTGGCATATATGGGCAGTAGCAGGCGCACGGCTTGCCCTGCGGGCATTCGCAGGAGACGTATGCGTGCGCACTCTCGCTCCACTTGCCGGTACAATTGTATGAGCAAGCAATCCCTCCAGGACCGGCACCGCAGTTGAAGCAGTCAGCCGCCCCCGGCGGGCACACAGCATTCACAACCGCTGCAGCCACAAGCAGCGCCGCCATCATAACAGCTCTCATCCCAACAACCCTGCTTGTTATTCAACCATCGCACTCATTTTCCACCTGCCCTTAGCAAGCATTTCCTTGACAAGCTTTTCGGCATTCTTCTCTGATTGTGAGAGCGGCTCAAGCACGCTCTTGGGGGGCACGTATTTCCAGGTCTTAAGTGCCTGGGCAAGCTCGGGATGCTTCTTTGCATACTCAGGCAG
>JAOAKR010000055.1 GCA_026419815.1 Microcaldota archaeon
CCGCCAGTACGGGCCATTTACAGGAGAGGAAGACAAACTGTTGGCAAGGGCTTATGAGTTCATATGCGAAGCGCACGCCGAGGAGCAGTGCACTGCGTACATACGGCAATACCTCCCAAAGTATGTGCCACCACCCGTGTTTAAGTGGTACAGTGAGATGCTCCAGGAGTTCCCCTCACCTAAACATACTTACCGGAAGATTGCACGGCTGGTTAACGTGTGCCGTCTTATCATCGGAAAAAATTGGTTTTACAAGGTTGCACTCACCCCGCCTGACTTTGATGACCTCTCATCGCCCGAAGATTACGCTGAATGGCTGAAGGGAATTTAAAATAATTTGCACAGATAGGGAATAGATGGCATTCTTTGACGGCCTCCCAAGTGACGTTCTGCTGTCGGTGCTCCCTGCAGTGGTGCTTTTCCTTTATGGGATAGAGCATTTCAGCAAGGAGATATTGAGGGCATCAGGGGATTTCTTCAGGCACACCGTGCGCGATCTCACGAAAACGCCTATCAGGGGCCTGCTCTCAGGCACGCTTGTCGCATCCATCGTGCAGTCAAGCACCGCAACAACAATTATTGCAATAGGCCTTGTCAATGCGGGCCTTATCTCATTCTCACAAAGCCTCGGTGTCATATTCGGGGCGAACATCGGCACGGCAGTGACTGCGCAGCTGATAGCCCTTAAGCTAACTGCGTTTGCTCCTGCGTTCATAGTGTTGGGCTTCATAATTGACATTGTGGGCGGCAAGTACAAGTTCATCGGCAAGCCGCTGTTTTACTTCGGTCTCGTGTTCTTCTCGCTTACACTGCTCTCGGGCTCAGTGGGGATGCTCAAGGATGACCCGCAGGTGCTCGGCCTGTTTTCACATTTCACAAACCCATTGTGGGGCATTATTGTGGGGTTCCTTGTGACAAACTTGTTCCAGTCAAGCTCGGTCACCACCGGCATTGTGGTGGTGTTCGCGCAGGGTGGCCTAATAGGCTTTAACGACGCACTCCTGCTCATATTGGGCGCTAACATCGGCACCACTGTAACCACACTGCTTGCATCCACACGGATGGACCTTGCCGCACGCCGTGCGGCTGCCGCGCATTTCCTGTTTAATGTCCTCGGCGTCATTCTCCTGCTCCCCGTGCTCCCGCAGTTTAGCGCGCTCGTGCAATCGTTAGGCGGTGATGATGGGCAGATGGTTGCAAATGCACACTTGCTGTTCAACATATCATCCGCGCTTGTGTTCCTCATTGCAATAGGCCCGTTTGAGGCGCTTGTGCGCCGGATGGTGCCCGGCGAGCAAAAGGAGATTGTGCTGGCCCCGAAGTACCTTAACGGGGGAATCCCTGCTGAAAATGCAAAGGCGTTTGAGCTGGTTGAGAAGGAGATACTGCATACGATGGAAGTCTCACGGGATATGTATGAGGAAGTGATGCATTCCATACAGGCAAAGAAGGACTGCCGCAGCAGGGTTGACAAGCTGGAGGCGTATACCGATCTTCTTGATGAGCAGGTGAGCCTTGCCCTTTTGGAAATCTCGCAACGCAAGCTTACCAGGGAAGAGGCGGAGCGTGCAGTGCTCCTCACGCGCATATCAAACCAGGTCGAGCAGTTTGCCGACTCAATAAAGATAATGAGCAATATTTATTCAAACCTGCGCGACCGTGGCATTTACCCCTCCGATGAGTCAATGGCAGCGTTGCTGGGCTGCTCCGCAATAGTGCACGAGAACCTTGAGATGCTTGAATCCAGCTTCGGGAAAATTGATGAGAAAACCGCCTCTAGGATGCGGCAAAATGATGACAGGCTGCGTGCGGGCATAAATGCGGCATACAAGGAACATATCAACCGCATACAGAAGAAGGCATCAAGTTACGGCAGCCTGTTTGTTGAGATGCTCTCGCTTTTGGACAATGCGAATGACAGGCTTAGGAATATACGGAAGCTTCTGTATAGGCAACAGTAATGTTTAAATATAAAAATCTTGAATAATCTTAACCGTGCAAGAGTTTGAGAAAAAGGAAAGCAACATCAGGCTTACAGTTGATTTGGGCAGCCGGCCGAAGAAAGTGCCTGCAATGCCTGCAAGAAAGGATGGCAGCCAGTTTGCGAATATGGATAAGGCTGTTGCAGCACAAAATGCATCAACAACTCAGAAAGGCACGCAGGGGCGATGGGCACCAGTTGTGCAAACGCCTGCCATTAACATTAATAAGGCAAAGAAATGGAGCAACGGGACGGACAGCCCACAAAACAACCTGCTTGCGGCCACGGCATCCACGCTCAAGATGGCTGAGGCTCATATACGGAAGCGCCCAGACCTTGAAGCCAGGAAGCCATCACCGGACCGGTATACCCCGAAGGAAAAGCAGCATAAAGGCAACATTGCCACTAAAATCATTAATGCGTTGGCTGTTGCTGCAATACTTGCTGGGATGGGCATAGGCGCGAAAATCTGCTATGAGGAATACGCCTCAAAACGCCTGAAAGAGATTGCCGCAGTAAGCGCAAGGATTGAGAACATCCGCCAAAAGTATGCGGCCAGCGACTCATTGTCATCCGCATTTGCAAGCTTGCATTGCGGGAGTGTTGCAGATTCAATACAGAAAATCAAGCTTGAATGCGGGAATGGGGATTGTTCCCAAAGGGAAATTAGCAATCTTAACGGCGTAATCAGCCAATTCAACGATTTCTGCGGCACTGCCGGCTCGACCGAGATAAGCAAATTTGAGGACCAACAACCTAAATAGCGGCCAGCGTAGTATAAAAACCTAAAAACAAAAAACGGGATTCCTTATTCTCCTAATTGGTTAGGGAACTTAGAACCTGGGCTTGCGCTTTGAGTAGCAGTCCCTGCAGTAAACAGGCTTTCCAGGTGTTGGCTGGAATGGCACCTTGCAGTCTGCACCGCAATCCGAACACTTCGCGTCGTACATTGGTCGGTCTCCACCGAATCCTCTTCCTCTTTCCATCTTATTCACTTCGTGGGCATTTAAGCCCTTGCTAATTATGGGAGCAGGGGTTAATAAGGAGCATGTATCGTTTCTAAATTGTTATTAGAAAATCTAATAGTTATTGTAAAACGAACGCTTAAATCCCTTTTTGCATAATAAGGACATATGAAAATACATTTGCTATTAGGGCTTATTGCAGTGCTTGCGGGCGCGCTGTTCGCCGCCGGTGGGTATTGCACGGATGACTACGACTGCGGGTACAATGAGTACTGCGAGTATGGAAAATGCGTTTCCTATGATGATTATGGCAGCTACGGCTCATCAGGCAGTTGCTGCTGTGGGGGCTTGATACTGCCTCTCGGGGCAATAGGCCTTTTCGTGAGCCATAAATACCTAAAT
>JAOAKR010000056.1 GCA_026419815.1 Microcaldota archaeon
TCAACCGCCTGCCTCATTGACTTTGCTCCCTTGCGCGTGCCGCCAGGATGGCCGTGCACGCCTGCACCCGCTTGGAAGTTTGTGTTCGTACCGTGCAGTGCAACTGCCGCATCCATCATCGCGGCGTTCAGCCCGCCAGACGCAATGCTGAGCATCGGGTTTATCTTTGGCACAAATTCCATTGCAAGCGAGCCGAGATACAGCTTTTCGTCAACCTTGAACTGGTCGGCGATATCGTGAAGCCGCCGTATGTATACTGGCGCACCTTCCATCTTGCCGACACCCGTGCCGATGTGCAGCTGGTCTATCCCGAGCAGGCGGTAGAACTTCTCGTACACCTGGAAATTAACACCGAAACTGCCGCGGTTCACAGCGGCATACCCCGCACGGTGGCCATGCGTTGCAAAGCCATACTTTTGCGTCAGCTCAAGCACATCCTGGAGTGCGCCCATACCAATTACGTAAACATCAAGCATCACTATTATGTTTTCCTGGAGGCCCATCTGGTTCAGGTAATCAATGCGCTCAACCATCCGCGAATACTTGTCGCTTACATTTGAGGAGTAGACGTGCCGCTGCCCAGTCTCGCCCTGCGCCTTCTCAATCGCCTTCACTGTCTCGTGCAGCCGGTCCTTCCACTTGCAGAAGTCCTGGTCAACAAGGTTCTCATCATCCTTAACGAGGTCAAGCCCGCCGGCATATGCCTCATACGCCACGTGCGCCCATTCTTTTGGCGCGAGCCCTACCTTGGGCTTGACAATGGTGCCGATATGCGGGCGCCTGCTCTTGCTTGTCCCCACCATCTTGCGTATGCCTTCAAGCCCTTTGAGCGGGCCCGGGAACTGGCGCTGGTATTTCACTGGGAATGAGACGTCAAACACGTACAGCTCCTCAAGCTCCTTGAGCCCGAATATGTTGCCGAGCACGGATGCCTGGAATTGTGCGATATTCTTTGAGTCAAAATGCTCAAGGGGATATACAATCTTGAAGAACCCACTATTCGGTGTTGTCTTATATATTTCCGTAACACGTGCCCTATAATGTTTCCACACGAAATCATTCATAGTTTTGAGCTTTGTCCACGAGCCAACACTGCTTTCTGCGGCAACTGCTTCAGCTATCTTGGCGATTGGCATTGTCCCCTTGGCCCAGAAGAGCACCACAAAATCGTTCTCAGGGTCTACCTGGTATTTCGGGTCGTAGTAAGAGTAGCCGCCATAGGTCATTTTCAACACCAATCCCAAATCTCACAGAAAACTTATAAACTTATAAATTAGTCATATTCCGGCCTGCGCAAATGCATAGCACTCTCGAGTCCCTTGGACCGATAATTGCGGCCCCTTGGACGGCAAGCAAGCGGATGGCTTCCCCACGCTCCAAGAGCCCTATCCGCCCGGTCGGCCGCAGCCCGATGAGCAGATGGCAATTGCCCCTCACTCACTGGAAGAGCATTATTTGCCCATCCTGGCGCGCCGCCCACGCAGGCAGTCAATGCACACGCCACCTACCTGGTGCTCAATGCATACATTCCTGCCGCAAAGCTGGCACGTTATGCAGTGCCTGCACACGGCCGCGCATATTGCACACCTGCCCGCAAGGCCCATATGCTTAGATTTGGTGCAAACGCTCTTATTTTTAGCGGCTATGCAAAAGACGCTTTGGCAATAAACCTGGGGCCGGGGCTATTGTGCGTTCCCTACTCCTTCGTGATAAGCAGGCGCCATTTCTTGGTAAGGACGTATTGGAACGGCCGGTTTTCAGTGCGCGTGCACACCGGATGTTTCAGCCCCTTGCGGTTCATCATCTCCACATCAGTCTGCAGCATAAGCCTGCCAAGCTCCTTTGTTAGGCTGCCATACGTGATGCCAAGCTCCTTCTCAAGCTCCTGTGCGGTCTTTGGGCGCACCATCGCACGTATTATCTGCTGCTGGTTCTCGGAGAGGTTATCAAATATGCGCTGCAGGTCCTCGTCTTCCCCGCCCTGTATTGCCTTGCCGGTAAGCAGTATCTCAAGGTCAGCGCGTGTGAGCTCCCTGTTTAGCGACTCGTCAACGTAATACATTGAGGCGTTCTGGCAGTTTATGAGCACCTCACGTGGGATATTCCCAGAAATCCTTGCAATATAGTCAAGCGCATCCCTGCCGAAAGGGTATATCCTGCTGCCGCCAACAGATTCAATCCGTTCGCGCACCATTTCGCGCAGCTCCTCATCGCTTGGCAGCGGGAACTGCACCTGCTTGGCTACACGCCCTTCCCTGAATGATCCCTTGTATGCCTCATAGCTTGATAGCGGCTCAATGCTGGTGGTCACGATGGCCGAGTGCGTGCGGTCCTTAATGGTGGCTAGCAGGCTGGCAATCTCGCCATCCCTCAGCAGCCCCGCCTCGTCTATCAGCAGCACAAGCTGCCGCTTGCCGAGCGCCGTGTTTATTCTCTCAACAAGCGTCTTATTGCTGCCCGTGAATGCATCCTGTATCTTGGCGAGCAGGCCGCCCGCAGCGGCAAGCCTGCGGTGCATCACAGCCATAAACTCTGCCCGCGTTGCAATCTCCCTGAAGTCCAGGAAGACGGTTACGTACCTTGACTTTGGGAGCTTTGAGTCAAGATAGTGCAATAATGAGGTCTTGCCCATCCCAGCCGTGCCGTACGTGCTTATTACTGCACCAGAGTCAATCTGCCTGATCGACTCGGCCGCCAGCGGCTTGAACACAAAAAAATCGGCACTGGGCCGGTAATCGAAGGGATTCCCTCGCCAGCCCAGTGAGTGGTACCATGGCATTACGGATCTACCTGTTGGGGCTTAGAACATAGTTGGAATGCTCTTCACTCCTTTTTTGGGGGCAAGCACCTTTTTCATCCCGACAAGGATATTGCCTCCCCTGCTCTCAATGACAAGCTCCAAGTCCTCTGGTATCCTCTTGAGGAGCTCCTTGTATCTCATCTGGCCAATGTTCATCTTGAACACCCCGTTCGGCAAATATATCCGCACGGGCATTTATAAATCTATGCCTTTTTTGCCGAACTCATATTTATAGCCCCTGGAAATACTGGAAAACTGGTGCCGAAAATGGGTTATGCATTCCTGCACAACATTCTTGTGGAGCTGCGCACGTTGAGCACGTGCAAGAAGGATCGGATATGATAGAGGATGAGGTAATACATTGGTGGCGTGATGATGAGGGGGTGCAGCACCGCACCATACTCCGGCTTGAGAGCGAGGAGGCACAGCTGGCCGGGGATTTCCCAAGGGACGGGCGCGTTGTGGTGCGCATAGTGAATACTGTGGGCTCACAGGCAATCAAGCTCAGCCCCGAGGAGGCGCTCAGGGCTGTCTCTTATACACATC
>JAOAKR010000057.1 GCA_026419815.1 Microcaldota archaeon
AAAAGGTATGGAATCGTAATAGAAAACACGCGGGTCCTTGTTAGCCTGGATCAGCTCCTTAGTGCCGCACGTGAATATGTATACCTCATCCCCCATCGCCTCAAGCTGGGTGCGCGAGTCAACTATGCTCTTAACCACACCGTCCATATTGGGGATGTATGTCTCAGTGTAGTATGCCAAACGCATCAATCACACCACAAGATGCTGAAATAGGGGGATATAAATTAAAAATGGTTAGAACTCCTCTGGAGAGTACTTCTTGGGGGCAGGTGGCTGTTCCCTTGCGCTCTTGGCAATTGAGTTATACACTGAAGTGTAATAGTCCCAAACGGCACGCGCGTTATTGCACCGCAAGTTCCAGCTATTAAATGCACCGGCATAACCGCCAGGATACGTAACCTTACCATCTTCCCAGTAGTCGCCAAATTCCTTGGTATTCTTAAACGCGCCAACGTTTGCGATGCATCCCTTCTCATCACGCTCCTGCCTGAGCAGCTCACCGCCCATAAATATAATGAGCTTTATCATATTGCGGTCGCCGCTCTCAACACCCATCTCAAACCACGGGCGGATCGTCTCCGTATAGTAATTTTTGTCTTCTTTAGTGGTGACAGTGAAGAACACCCTGTCAACCTTATCCATTAAATTGAGCTTGAAATTCTTCCACTGCTCGGCGTCCTCCCTAAGCGGCTCAACTTCAGCAAGCCTCGCCTTGAGCTCATTAAGTGCTGACTGGTCAGGAATCTTGACTTCCTTGTCTACATACTTATATACCACACCTATATTTGGGCAGGAGGGTTTCCTCTTAAGTGCGTCAAGGCACTCGTTAAGCGCACCTTCAAATTCGCTGCAGTCCGCCGGCACTTCCTTCTCAACCTCAACTACCAACGGCTCATCTTTCTTGCCGGAATAGCCAGTAGTCCAAAGGGCTATTGCAGCGGCTGCGGCGGCCGCAGTGCGCAAAAGCCACCTGTACCACTCCTTATCCCTAAGGATTTTTGAGACGTCCAACGGCTTCCTGACCGCGTCGCTAATCGTCTCAAGCGGCTTGGCATCCTGCTTAAGCGACGGGTCCAGATGGATATGCGAATCCGCAAGCGCTGACTTGACTTCAGTCTCTATGCTTGGATCGCGGTTCTTGCCCTTACCCAAGTGCGGCTCTGCAAGCGCATAAAGCCCCGCGCGCATATGCTCTTTCCTATAATAAGCGTCATTTGAGATAAGCAGCCACGCAAGCTCAGGCAGCCTCCTGTACCATTTCTTCTTTGTGAAATATGAAATATGCCTGGGGTTTTCCTTAAGCATGGTTGCAAATGCCTTGCTGCGCTCATCAATGTTAAGATGCTTCATTTGCGAGTATAATGGCTTGTTCTTCACACGGCTGAACATAACACCACAGGCTACTTCTGCTTGTAGGTTGTTTATATAGTTTTCTACTTGAGCCTGATGCCTGTAAGCGCGGCTGCATCGGTAAGGCACTCACGCGCCTTCAGCAGGTTTGCTGAGAGCAGGCACATATGCGCATCCTGCATAAGAAGCTCCACATCCCGCGTATATGCATCGGCAGTGAGCTCAAGCTGCTGGGCAAAGTAAAAGGGCTTGTTAATGGCAAGAAACACCATTGCCTCATTGAGCGACTCCCCTGTGCGTGTGTAATCTTTCTTTATGAAGTTTCGGTAGGCGTTCCGCAAGTGCTCAACAAGCCGCCACTTGCCTTTCCTGGATGAAGCGCGCTGGCCTATTTCAATGAGGCCCTTTAAAAATTCCGCGCTGTGCACATCATCACACAACACCGAAAGTTCCTGTAAGCGCTGGTGCGTGTCATAATCATCAATGTAGGCATTGATTACTGCATACGCCCCGTTCCCCCACAGCGCACCTGCGAGTGATTCAAGCCTGCCGTGCACATAGGTGTCCCTCAGAAAACGCAGGTAATTCTCACGCTCCTCCGCATACTGGGCCAGGCAAAGCACGGCCTCCTCACGGCGCTGGAGGCGCGCAATTGAAGCGTGGATAAGCGAAATCGCCGGGTTCCTGTGCTTGAAATACTCAAAGGAGCCTTCCTGCATTGATGCAGCACACAAGAGCTCATTGAGCGCAGATATCATTTTTGCGCGGGCAAGAATCTTATGCAGCGAGCGCTTGGGCAGGATGTGGTATGCGTCATCAATTAGCGAGATTGCCTCAAAAAGGCTGTCAGAAGACGTTCCCTTAACTGCGAGCTCAAGCGAATCGCGAACCCTGGCAATCTGGCTGATCTCATTGCGGTAGCCCTCCCGGATGTGCTTGGCCATACGCACCGCCCTCAGGACGTCCGTATATATGCGTATGCTTTTGGAAGGGGCAGGTGTTTTTGCGCGATAATGGCGCTCCAAGCCTGCTATGCCAATCTTTCCGAAACGCCTCAGGGAATCGCGCCTGAAATCGGCATAAACGTGGCTGCCACCACATACAGGCCTCACTTTGGGGTTGCGGCACGGCTCGGCACGGATTACATTGCCGTTACTGCCAATTAGCATAATGGGTTGTGCTTGGAATCTATTAATAAGCTTTTCTGTGCGGGCTTGGCGCGCACCATTCAAAATGTTATAAAGCGCGTGCGCGTTCGGAAAAGCTTATAAACCTAGCCCACTTAAAAACACTCTGCCGCAACCGGCGAGGCGGAGAGCAAATTTTCAGATGAGGCCTTGCCATCCGTGTGGCCGCGCACATGCGCGCAATGAGAACCCGAGCATTTTCGGGTTTGATTGGGGCTTCAAGAGAGGTATAATTAGCAGTAGAGCAGAACGTATGTGGTGTCTGCCAAAAATTCCTTGCTAAACTCCACTTGATCCTGGTGGAGGATACCGCTATCGGAGTTCGCTTAAGCCATGCAAGTCTACCCATTCACCTGGATGGGTGGCAAACGGCTGAGTAACACGTAGTCAATCTGCCCTAAGGAAGCGCATAACCTCGGGAAACTGAGGATAATTCGCTATAGGTGATAGGCGTTGCAATACCCTTTCACTAAAAAGGCTGGTGAATTGGAGCCAGTCCGCCTTAGGATGAGGCTGCGGAAGATTAGGCTGTTGGCGGGGTAACGGCCCACCAAACCTATAATCTTTAGGGGCCATGAAAGTGGTCGCCCCCAGAAGGACACTGAGACAAGGGTCCTAGTCCTACGGGATGCAGCAGGCGCGAAAACTTCACAATGCGCGAACTTGCAAAGCTCGCTTTGCAATGTGCCGCTTGCTTCGCAAGGCGCAAAAGCGTGATGAGGGAACTCCGAGTGGTCTCTTTCGGGAGACCTTTTGCTGAGTCTAGGTAACTCGGCGAATAAGGAGTGGGTAAGACC
>JAOAKR010000058.1 GCA_026419815.1 Microcaldota archaeon
GATGTGTATAAGAGACAGTCCGGGGACAGGAGCGGCCCGCCCATACCTTCAAGCGTGACCCCCTCGGCAGTGCCAAGCCTCTCAAGAGCGCGCACGTCATACCCTTCACCGCCTATTGCGTCAACCGCAAACATCAGGGCGCTCACAGCGCAGCCGAACAGGCAGGCAAGGATAAGCATACCTACAACAGCATAATTTGCGGTGTCTGGGATGCCCATGCTATAATATGGGCGTATGCGCTTATAACCGCCCGGTTGCCATATGCTTTTATATATTTGCACTTTAATAGAACCCATAATTCAGAGGGATTTTGGCAAGGTGGTATGTGATGTATCCAGTTTCTCCACAGGCGTATGACCGGGCTATTACAGTGTTCAGCCCTGATGGCCGGCTGTTCCAGGTAGAGTATGCTAAGGAAGCGGTAAAGAGGGGCAGCACGGCGCTGGGGATGGTATGCAAGGACGGTGTTGTGCTTGCAGCCAACCGGCTCGTGCAGAATGACCTGTTGCAGCTTGACTCCGTGAGGAAGATACACATAATAGATGACGGCATAATCGCAACTTCTTCCGGCCTGGCGGCAGATGCGCGCCGGCTGATTGATATGGCGCGTGTTGAGGCGCAAAAGCACAGGATAACATATTCCGAGCCAATAAACGTGCTTGAGCTCAGCAAGAGGATTGCGGACACCATACAGATTTACACGCAGTATGGCGGCATACGGCCGTTTGGCGTCTCAATGCTGTTCACAGGAATAAACGAGAATGTGCTATCGCTTTATGAGGTTGAGCCAAGCGGCGCGTACACCGGGTTTTACGCAACGTCAATCGGCTCAAGCAAGGATGCAGTTGACAAGTACCTCTCTGAGCACTACCGCAGGGACCTGGCCCTTGAGGAGGCAGTCTCGCTTTCAATACAAGCGCTCAGCAGGGCATCCAGCGAGGAAGAGGCAAAGAAGATAACCGAGCAGACGCTTGATATTGCGGTTGTCAGCAAGAAGGACAGGAAGGCCCGCTATCTTGAGCCGCAGGAGGTGCGCAGGTACCTCTCAAGGGGCAAGTAATCATTTCAGGTGGTTTTTTAGTATGGTCTCGCTTGACGATGCGGTCATAATCCGCCTTGAGAAGGGTGGCGAGAAGTTTGAGGTGTTCGCCGACCCGAAAAAGGTTGCAGAGTTCAGGAAAGGCGCACAGATAAGCGTAAGCGATATGGTGGCCGTGCACGAGGTTTTCAAGGACGGGCGCAAGGGCGACTCGCAGTCGGAGCAGGCGCTCAAGAAGGCGTTCGGCACCACGGATTTCAATTCAATCGCCAGGGAGATACTCATTAAGGGCGAGCTCCACTTGACAACCGAGCAGAAGCGCAAGCAGATGGAGGAGAAGCGCGCCAAAATAATCCAGTATATCGCGCAGAACTTTATTGACCCGCACACTGGCGCGCCCCACCCGGTAAAGAGGATTGAGCTTGCGATGGAGGAGGCCAAGGTGCGGATAGATGATATGCGCTCAGCTGAGGCGCAGGTTGAGGATGTTGTTAAGGTTCTAAGGCCGCTCATCCCGCTCCGGTTTGAGGTTGTGCGCGTGGCGCTCAAGGCACCGCCACAGTATGCCGGCCGTGTTGCCGGAGTGCTCAAGGAGTTCAACGTCAAGAAGGAGGAGTGGCTGGGGGACGGCTCGCTTGCGGCGCTGGTGGAGGTCTCCCCCGGCATGCAGTCCGTGCTGTATGACAAGCTGAACAAGGCTACGCACGGGGAAATACAGACAAAGATAATGGATAGGCAGTGATGTTATGAGGAGGATTGTTTATCCGGGCTATAAGCTCGCGGACAAAAAGCTCTCCGGCAGGGGGGTTTATTATGAGGGTGGCGCAAGCTATGCTGCGCTGGTAGGGTTCTTTGATGATGAGGCAGGCGTTCTCATCCCGCTTGAAGGCGCATATGAGCCAGAGGTGGGTGACCTGCTCGTTGGGTTTGTCTCGGACATAAAGCCCAACGGCTACCGCATCTACACAGGCCTGCCGAACAATACGTTTATGTCCTCAAAGGACTTCAGGGACCCGTTGGATGTGGGCGACATAATAATTGCGAAGGTGCGTGAGGTGGACGAGCTCAAGGATATTTCGCTCGTAGACCCAGTGCTGCTCAAGGGCGGCAACGTGATACGCATCTCCCCGGTCAAGGTCCCGCGCGTAATCGGCAAGAAAGGCTCAATGCTGATGCAGATAAAGGAAGCTACCGGCTCAAACATAGTCGTTGGCAAGAACGGATGGATATGGATAAGCGGGGGCAACGAGTACCTCGCAACACGCGCAATACTCAAGATAGAGGCTGAGGCGCACACAAGCGGCCTCACTGATAGGATAGCAGAATTCCTGAAGAAAGGTGGTATGGAATGAGTAACCAAGTGAGCGATGTGAAGCTCATAATAAACGGCCGGCGTGTTGACGGCCGCAGGCTTGACGAGATGCGCCCCCTCTCAATCAAGGCAGGGCTGCTGCACAAGGCAAACGGCTCGGCGTATGTTGAATGGGGTGACAATAAGGTTGTTGCTGCAGTGTACGGCCCGCGCGAGTGCCTCCCAAGGCACGATGCGGACCCTTACAAGGCAAAGCTTAGTGTAAGGTATGTAATGTCGCCGTTTGCCTCAAAGGATGAGCACGGCAGGTCAGGCCCAAACAGGCGCTCAATTGAGCTTTCAATGGTGCTGCGCGAGGCGCTCAGCAATGTTGTTATGCTTGAGCTTTACCCGAATGCGATGATAGACGTGTTCATAGAGGTGCTGCAGGCATCTGGTGGCACACGGTGCGCTGCGCTTGTGGCTGCATCGGTCGCGCTTGCCAATGCGGGCATACCTATGAAGGATCTCCCTGTTGCAGTGGCTGCCGGCAAGATTGACGGCGAGATATGCCTTGACTGCGGCAAGGAGGAGGACAATTTTGGGCAGTCGGACGTCCCGATTGCGATTGCGCCGAGGAATGGCGACATTCTGCTGCTCCAGATGGACGGCCTGCTTACTAAGGCCGAGTTCCTGAAGGCGCTTGATTACGTTGAGAAGGCTGCGCCTATGGTGCGCGACCTGCAGGCCAAGGCGCTTGAGGAATGCTACAAGGGCGCTGGCCAGGAGTGATGGTGATTGTGATGGAGGTTATTGACGAGATTAAGCGGTCATACATTAAGGTCCTGCTGGACAAGGGCGAGCGAAGCGACAAGCGCGGCCTATTTGACTACCGGCCGGTGCGCGTGCGCAAATCAGTCATAGAT
>JAOAKR010000059.1:0-311 GCA_026419815.1 Microcaldota archaeon
GGGTTGGTGTCATCCCACCTCAGGATGGCTTTCCCGGCATACTTGCGCGCAATCTCCGCGGATATGCAGAACGCTTTTGCGTGGCCAATGTGCGGCCAGCCGTTGGGTTCGGGCGGAAACCTTACCACAACCTTGCCGGGCACGGCATCCTGCACCTCTATCCCCTTCTCCTCCTCTTTCTTCTGCACGAACTCGTAATTTGAAAGCTCCTTCTCGATTGCATCTTTCGTAAGTGTATTGACTTCTGCAACGACCCGTGATATTATTTGCATTGTGGCCTTCATGTCTGCCTTTGCATCTGGGCACTCCGC
>JAOAKR010000059.1:321-3085 GCA_026419815.1 Microcaldota archaeon
CATTGCCGGCAGATGCCTTCCCATAATCGTGCGCATTCTTGAGCGCGTGCTTGCGTGCTACCCTTTCAATACCTTGCATTGTAAACACCATCACAGAAGCGCCTGCACCATCCTGTCAATGGCGGGGCACGGCTGCATCCTGTATGAGACCTTAACAGCAGGCTTGTTTATGCGGAGCAACTTAGTTAAATCTGTGGGTGTGGCGAGCACCACCGCATCCGCACGGGCGGCATTCACGGTCGCCTCCAGGTCCCTGAGCTGCCGCTCCGAGTACCCGACAGCCGGGATTACGCCCTGTATGTGCGGGTATTCCCTGTAAATCTTTTCATAAATGCCTTTTGCGGATTTTGACGCGTCAACCACACTGCACCCAGCAGCCTCTGCGGCAATCTTGCCGATGCCATACGGCATTTCACCGTGCGTTATTGTTGGGCCGTCCTCCACAACAACAACCCTCATCCCCTTGCGCAGCTTGCCTTCAACCTTGTGCTCCATTGATACCTTCACAACCATTGCGCGCGGGTTGGCATCCTTGGCATTCCTCTCAATCGCCTGCGCCCCTTTCGGGGACTTCTCCCACTTGTTCACCGCAATTATGTCGCACATCCTGAAATTTGTCTCGCCCGGATGGTACCCAACCTCGTGGCCTGCACGCATCGCATCCGCCACTGTAATCATAAGGTCCGGCCGGATGAACGGGAAATCGTTGTTGCCGCCGTCCCATATTATAATATCATTTTCGCGCTCAGCGAGCGCAAGCACTTTCGCATAGTCAACACCTGCATAAACCGTAAAGCCGTTCCTGATGTGCCTTTCGTAATCTTCCCTCTCCTCAAGCGTGCACTTGTTCCTATCAAGGTCTTCAAGGGATGCAAAGCGCTGCACTTCCTGGCTCACCAAGTCCCCGTAAGGCATAGGATGCCTTATTATCCCAACCTTCTTGCCTGAACGCTTGAGCAATAATGAGATGTGCTCTGTAAGCGGGCTCTTGCCAGCACCCGTGCGCACTGCGCACACCGCTATCACAGGCTTCTTAGGGGAAAGCTGCGTCGCCGCAGGCCCCAGCAGCATAAATGATGCACCGCATGCAAGAGCGCGCGATGCCAAGTGCATAACCGCGTGATGGCTCAGGTCTGAGTATGAGAGGCACACGATGTCAACCTGCTTTTGGTGGATGATGCGCTCCATCTCACGCTCATCATAAATTTGGATGCCCTTGGGGTAAAGCTTCCCTGCAAGCTTAGCCGGGTAAATTTTTGCCTCAGTGGGCAGTTGTGCGTGCGTGAACCCGACCACATTATACTCCTTCCTGTCCCTGAACACCATATTGAAGTTATGGTAATCACGCCCTGCGGCACCCAGTATGAGCACATTCGCCCTTTTTGTCATGTTTTTAAGTTTCCGCTTAAAACTTATATTATGCTTGACCTCTCACGCAGCCACATAGGCGGCTTTTACATGTCAGACGGCATATCAAAATACTCGCCGCTGGGTGCCTACCACGTGCCCCCACTCTCATCATCCCTCCATTACTCAAATGCGCTGTTTGAGGGGATGAGCATCGTTGCCACAAGGCACGGCAGCTCGCTCAGGCTCGGCCTGTTCCACCCCACACTGAACTTTGAGAGGATGCGCTACGGTATCTCGCAGCTGGCGCTCGGGTGGGAATTGTACAGCGACGAGCAGATAATTGAGAGCATATTCACTGCGTGCGCGCTCAACGGCTGGAACCGTTCAATTGAGCTTGAGGGCGTGAACACGCACATACGCAGCCCGCTTGGCGATTACCAAAGGATTTACGTGCGCCCCCTGGTATACTGCAGGAATAATGCAATAGGGCTTGCGGCCGAAAAACGGCACGAGCTGATGGTATGTATGGAGCCGATGGGCGAGTATCTCCAGCAGGCCGATGAGGGCATTAACGTGATGCTGTTCCCGCGCCCGCGTGTGCTCGCGTTTCCAATGCTCAAGGCGGCGAGCAACTACCAGCTCTCAACGCACGGCCTGGCACGGCTTGCACAATACAACCGCACAAATGATATACAGTGTGGGGAAACGATATACGCGAACCCTGCAGGAAACCTGACGGAGGGAAGTGGCGAAAACATAGTAATGATCAAGGATAACGAGCTCATAACACCGCACCCGCGCGAGGGCGCACTCCCTGGTATCACCTACCGCATAGCATTCCTTATAGCTGAGGAGATGGGGGTGAAGGCAAGGTTTGGGACTTTCAAGTACAGCGATATTGAAGATGCGGATGCACTATTCTTCACTGGGAATGCGGCCGGCCTTGTCCCAATATCAAAGGTTGTAAAGGTGGATGATGAGTTTATGGCGCAGGACTATATGGAGGCGAAGGAGGGCGCCAGGAGCCAATTATTCAGGAAGCTTAAGGAGGAATATGCGCGCCTGAGCTTGGGTGACACTGCGTACGGCAATTTCTTCACGTATATGGAAGATTGGATAGATGAGACGCGCATAGGCGAGCTCAACAACCTGGGGGCGGATTTCAAGCGCCTGCTCATACAGGAGAATGCAAGGTTTGCGGGGACGAACACCACTGTAAGCTCATACCTTGAAATAACCCCAAAAATAAGCGTGGCAAGGGGCTATTTTGACGATAAGAAATGGATCGTTGAGCGCCTTGGGATAAGGCACTACATCTAATTTTAGGATTATGAAAAATGCGGCTGCCGGGATTTTCATAAGC
This sequence comes from Microcaldota archaeon, assembly GCA_026419815.1. Lineage (GTDB taxonomy): Archaea > Micrarchaeota > Micrarchaeia > CAILAH01 > CAILAH01 > DYJQ01. The sequence continues at coordinate 3,035 of JAOAKR010000059.1, forward strand.
ATCTGCACCACTGCAACACCAAGCACTGCCTGGGGTTGCAGGGGCAGCAGA
>JAOAKR010000060.1 GCA_026419815.1 Microcaldota archaeon
TTCCTATGCCCCTTATACTCATACTCGCGGGCGCTTGCAAGTGCCTCAAGCAGGTCGGCATCCTTGCAGATGTCCGCAACCTTCTGGCTCTTGTAATTTTCCCACGCCTCAACGAGCATTTTCCTTTTTTCAGTGTCAAGGCGCGCTACCTGGTCGTTGAACGCCCGCCTCTCACTGCCAGGCTTTTCATTAACGTATGCCAGGGCGACTTTGTTCATATCGCCTATCCTTGCCTCGGCTATGTCGTGCACCATATTTGTGAACGCGCACTTGTATGGGTCCTCGCCTTCCTCAACAGCAAGCAGGTATGCGATTATCGCCGAGCGGAACGAGTGCTCTGCAACATTCTCGGGCGATTCAACCTGCAGCAGCGCCCATCCACTGCGCGGCGTGCATTTAAGCGCACCAACTTCATATACGAATTTCATCTGCTCAAACAGGCTCTTCGCATTGGACCGCTCAATTCTTTCAACTACATCTCGCACGTTGTCATAATTTGCAACCCAAAACCCGTTCTCCTCTGCGTAATGCCTCAGCCGGCCCTTCGGGTTGAGTGCAATAGGATATGCAACGCTTTCCAGAAGGGGGAGGTCGTGTATTGTGTCGCCGAGCGCAAACGACTGTGACGTGTCAATCCCGCGGGACATTATCGCCTCGCGGACAATATCCTCCTTGCCTCGCTCGCTGAGGTGCATTGTGCTCTCAATCTCGCCAGTATACTTGCCGTTCCTTATCTCTGGCTCGGTTGAATGGTATTCCGTGATGCCGAGATGCTCCATAACCAGGTCAACAGGCACTTTAGGTGAGGCGGTTATTGCAACCACCTTATACCCTTTTGCACGGAACTCGCGCACCAGCTTGGCGGAGCTCTCAGGGATGCCCTTGCGGAAACCGGCAAAAAATCTCCTTGCAAGGGCGCGCATCTCCTTTTCCTCGCGCCCCCGCACAATCTGGCCGTAAAGCATCACCCATTCCCGCGTGAATGCGATATGGTCAAGCAACCCCTTGTCATACGCCTCAACGAGCGCCTCGTGCTGCTCAAACTGCCCCTCGCTTATGTGGCCGTTCGCACCGAGGAAGCGCACCCACGATATACCAACATATTCGCACAGCGTGCCGTCAACATCAGTTATTACCGCCTTTTCCATAATGGGCACCCGTTTTATTGGCAGGCGCAATATGCGCTTATTGCCTTACAGCTATTCTGCCGAACTTATTATAAGGCTTGCTCGTCGGCGTCTCAAGCCTCTCAAAATATACCTGCGAGACCCGCTCGCCTGCGTACAGCTTCAGCGTGAATGGCGACAGGTTGGCAATCTCAAGCACCTGGCGGTTGTCGGAGCCGGGCTGTATCACTGCGCTTGTTACGTGGACAGTCATGCCCAGCCGCGCGAACCTGCTCCTGCCACCGAGTATTCCTATAAGGTCGGGGGGCATGGTTATGCGCTCGCGCGTCAGCGCAAGGCAGAACCCGCCCGGCGGGAGCACCAGGGATTTTGCGATAACCTTTTTCATACACTTGTGCGGGTCAGTCGTGTCCTTAACATCAATGTGGCCGCGCATCCTGCGCGGCACGTAGAATTCGTCTGACAGCGCAAGGTCGTATGATGCCTGCTTGAGGTTCTTCTCATCAAACGGTGCAATCCTCAGGCCGCCTTTCTTGAGCTCCCTGAGTATGTCCGTGTTTGAGAGGTACATCGTGGCACCCTAAACTTTCTCTATCTTGCCGCCCTTGCCTGAAGACAGCTGTTTGGTGCCCTTGAATTCTGACACCCAGCCGTTAGAGACCTTAACCTTGTCCCCTACCTTAAACTTGGCGGTATCTTCATTCCACAGCGTAAGCTTTATCTCGCCGCTGTCATCCTTGAGCGTTGCAGTTGCAACTTTCATCTTGACGCCGTACTTGTTCATTACCTCGCGTGCGTTCTCCAAGTCAATGATCTCGCCCGTAACTTCCCCGTTCATCGCCCCGACCTTAATCTCAGAGATTTTCATCCTACCTACCATCCATTTTTTGTGATAGGGCATTTAATTTGGGAAATATTAAAAAGAATTAGGGAAGCGTCTCTCCAGCTTAGTCCTGTGCGAGTGTGCTCGCCTTGGCCATAAATGTGCCGCCGAGGTACTTGTTTGTCCCTGAGCCGTCATCATACTTCAGGAACACCTGGCCGCTTGCTGGGTCACCAATCTGCCTGTTGGTGAAATCTGTGAGCGTGCAGGTGAACGTGGCCTGCTGCCCCGGCGAAAGCTGGACAAAGTTCAGCCCTTCGGGGAACAGCTCATCAGTGATTTGGGTGCCTGTGCCGCTCTTGCAGCTCACCATCACCTTGACAGGCACCGCCTGCTGGTTGGCTATCTTGAGCGTCAGTTTCCCATTAGTGCTCAGGCTTGCAACAGTGCATTGCCATCCTACTGGGAGGCTGCATTGGTCTTGCAGCTTGCTTTGCGGGTTGAACACCTGCAGGTAGACAAGCACACCGAGGACAATCACTATGAAAAGGATTGCCCACCCGTAGGTCATCAAGTATTCCATAGCCGCTTGCGCGCGCCTTGCATTTGCCATAAATCCACCGAAATATGTATCTATGATAAAGCTTAAAAGCCAAAACAGGCCACAGCCTGCGCAAAAGTATGAAAAGTGCAATTGGATAATCAGCCCTTTCTTGCAAACGCAAGTGCGGCGGCTGCGAGCAGCAGTGCACCCATCGGGCACACGCCGCCTGCCGGCTGCTCACTACTGGCTATGGGCGTTGCGGGCGGCTTGCTCTCATTCTTCTGCGGGATAAGGCTTTCCTCGTCGTCACTTGCAGCCGGTGCACTGCCCCCATTGCCCTGTTGGCTTGCGTTAGATGCACACTTAGTGGAGGCAATCCTTACGCTCTCGGTGAACACATCCGCATTCTGCTTGAGCATTATCGCCTTATTGGCCAGTGTGACCAGCTCACACCGTGCAAGCT
>JAOAKR010000005.1 GCA_026419815.1 Microcaldota archaeon
GCTCTGTGCCCTGCGCGGCATTATTGCATCAGAATTTTGGCCCAAGCCAGCATCCTGCCCTCTCGCACCAGCTAACAGCACCATAGCTATGCCCTCTTGCCTTGGGATCTTACAACAATCCCGCTATCCGTGAGCTCATACGGCACCTTGCCCCTGTAATGCCCTGTGCCACGCATCTTGACTATCTCAAGCACATTATCCTTCTGGCCGGACTCGTATGCCATGTTAAGGTTTATCACGGCATCCGCGAGGAAAGCAATGGTTGGATGAACTGCCTCCATTGAAACTCCTGAGGAGTGGAACTCAACAAGCGCGAGCGTGGTCATATCCCACGAGCGCAGCGATGAGAACAGGCTCACAACGCCCGAGCGCATATCGCTTTTCTTATCGTAAAACATAATCATTGCAGAAAGGGGGTCAAGCACCACGCGCTTGGCGCCTATTTGGTCAATCGCGTCCTTGACTATGCCACCGCCCCCACGGATTATCTCGCGTATCTCGTTGGGGCTGTATGTGAGCACAACAAGCTTCTTCTCCTTCTCAAGCTTCTCAACGTCCATCCCCAGCCGGAGCATATGGTTGCGGAACCGCTCACTGTCGTGCTCAAGGTTGATGAGGACGCCCGGCTCGTTGTATTTTACTACTCCGTTATACAGGAACTGCACGCCCATTATTGTTTTGCCGGAGCCCGGGCCGCCCATCACTACGACCACGCTGCCCCTCTCAAACCCGCCCTCAATCAATTCATCAAGGCCGGATATGCCAGTGGGCGCACGCGCAACAAGCGCCTCGCGCTTTCGCCCCTGCAAAGGAGTGTGCGTGAAGGCCTTCTTATGCTTAGGATTAGTTCCTATCCCTCCCATTATCCTCATAGCAGACTAATCCCTCCCAAAGGTTATAAAACTATTTGCCGAATGGGATATGTGCATTCTGAATGCCGGCCCAGCCACGCGCGGCCAGGGGTGTAGCCGCTATGAAGACTGTTATTGACAGGTTTATGGATCTCCTTATGCAAAAGAGGCGCGTAAGCGTCAAGCAGGCAGCGGCAGAGCTTAAGTGGAGCGAGTTTGCAATTGAGCGGCTCGGCGTGATTTTGGAAAAGAGAGGCGTCGCGCGGGTTGACTTCCCGGTTAACCCTCTTGAAAGCATTGCCATAAACTTCGTTAAGGAAGCTGCCCCTGAAATTGTTAGGCCCAAGCCAAAAATCACCAAAGTGAGGGACAAGTACAGGCTGGATGCGGACGGGGTGCCCGGCGAGGTTACGATATACGAGTCAGTGGAGGAGCGGTCTGTTGGGTATTACATTGAAATGCCGACACTGAGCCCGTACACACGGATGTTTGTTGATGAGCTCAAGGAGGAAGTCATCAAGGAGGTGCCTATTGAGCTTGAGCTTATCACTGATGTTGACAAGGCCGATGCGGTCAAGAGGATGTTCCACAAGAACATACTTGAGATGCTCAAGAAATACGGGCTGCCTGACTCAGAGAGGACGCTGATTGGCGGGATAATACTGCACGAGATGAACGGCCTCGGTGACATTGAGATGCTCATCGCCGATGATTGGCTTGAGGAAGTGATAGTGAATGCTGCCGCCATCCCCGTTGGCGTTTACCACAGGAAGCACGGGTGGCTTGAGACAAACATTTATGTCAAGAGTGAGGAAAGCATAATGGACTATTCATCGTTCATAGGCAGGAAAATTGGCAGGAACATTACAACGCTTAATCCCATTCTTGATGCGCACCTCATAAGCGGTGACCGCGTGAACGCGACGCTGTTCCCCATATCCACACGGGGCAACACCATTACCGTCCGCAAGTTCGCAAGGAACCCGTGGACGATAACAAACTTCATCTCGCCAGAGATGAACACTATGAGCATTGATATGGCCGCAATGCTATGGCAAGCAATGCAGTATGAGATGAACATCATAATCGCAGGGGGTACGGCCAGCGGCAAGACCACAACCCTGAACTCGCTTGCTGCATTCATCCAGCCGTACCACCGCATAATAAGCATTGAGGACACGCGCGAAATTATGCTCCCCCAGTATATGTGGAACTGGATACCGATGGTGACAAGGGTTGCTAACCCCGAGGGCCTTGGTGAGGTCAGTATGCTTGACCTTATGGTATCCTCGCTCAGGATGAGGCCGGACCGCATCATAGTTGGTGAGATACGCAGGAGCAGGGAGGCTGAAGTGCTGTTTGAGGCGATGCATACCGGCCACTCGGTATACTCAACACTGCACGCGGATACGGGGTTCCAGGTGCTCAAGAGGATTACCGAGCCGCCCATCTCGGTGCCAAAGTCTGAGATGCAGGCTGTGCACTTGATTGTGGTGCAGCACAGGGACCGCAGGCTCAACCTCAGGAAGACTATGGAGATAAGCGAGGTTGTTGAAGGTGCTACCGGTGAGCCGGACCTTAACGTGCTCTACCGCTGGCGGCCAAAACAGGACAAGTTTGACATGATAAGCGAGCCTGTCAAGTATTACCAGGAAATGAACCTTAACACAGGGATGACTACTCTGGAAATAAAGGATGATATGGCGGACAAGAAAACGGTGCTCAAGTATATGCTTGAGAAGAAGGTTGACACGCTCAATGAGGTTGGCCGCCTTATGAAGATTTATTACACGGACCCTGACTTTGTGCTCAGCTCGGCCAAGAAGGGCGTGCCCAAAAGCAAGATGCTTGAGGGATGATGGCTGATGAGGATCCCACTGATGCTGTTCTCAAAGGAGGCGGCAAGCAAAATTGCCAGGCCGTTCCGTGGGGCGGGCGCGCTCCTGCTCAGCGTGATGCCTGGTGTGGCATATGACCTTAAGGCAATAGGGTATGATATTGACGCGGAGGAATACTCATTTGCCGCTTTTGTGTCCGCACTCGTATGGGGGCTGCTTTTCGGGGTAGTGACTTACGTCGTGCTCCAGATAAGGGGGCTTGAGGCACAGCAGCAGCTTATGCTCTCTCTTGCAACCTTTCTGTTCTTCACGATGTTCGCGTTCATACTGCATATGTCCTACCCATCAATAATCGCGAAAAAGCAGGCCGAGAAGACTGACAAGGAGCTCATTTATGCACTGAGGGATATGCTCGCGCAGGTCAAGTCTGGGATGCCGTTCTATGTGGCGCTCTCAAACATTGCAAAATCGGATTATGGCAATGTGTCCAAGGAGCTAAGTGTTGCCGTGAAGAGCATAAGCGCTGGCGAATCCGAGAAGCGGGCGCTTGAGCGCGTCATACTTAACACGAAGAGCGATTACCTTAAGAGGACGATATGGCAGGTGCTTGTGGCAATTGAGTCCGGCGCGAGCATGAGCGCAGCGCTCAGGAGTGCGCTTGACACGCTGATGAACTACCAAATGCAAGCAATCAAGAACTATGCGAGCGAGCTCAACTTTGCAATCCTGTTTTATATGTTCTTTGCGGCAGTGCTGCCATCAATTGGCATAACGCTGCTGGTGCTGCTCATCTCATTCACTAGCGCCAACATCACGCAGGAGATATTCTTTATCGTGGTGATTATATCACTTGTCGTGCAGATGGCAATCATTGGCTTCATAAAGAGCGAGAGGCCATCGCTATACTAAGGTGCGGTTATGGACTCACGGATATATAGGGTGCTCGGGCGCAAGATAAGCGGCAGCGTTAAGGGGATAATCGCCCAGAAGCTCGTGTTTGCGGGCATACGCACCGACCCCGACATCTGGCTTGGCATGCGCTTGCTTGCGATGCTGCTTGTAGGCCTGGCGATGGCCATTGCACCGTGGGCGCTATTCAAGTACGTGATAGACACAACTCCTGAGACCACCACACAAGCTGAAATCATACAGCTTATGGTTGACTCAGTGCTGCTGTTCATAGTTTCCTCTTCCCTCATCGGGTTCCTGTTTTATATGAACCTCTATTATATCATTGATGACCGGACTAAAAGAGTTGAATCGGTGTTGCCGGATTACCTGTTCATATTGTCTGCAAACTTGCGCGCGGGGATGAGCTCGTTCAATGCATTCCGGCTCGCCGCACTCCCGCACTTTGGCCCCCTCAAGGAAGAGGTTGACATCGTTGCGTCAAAGGCGGCTGCCGGCGGCTCGCTGTCCTCAGCGCTCATTGAGCTCTCCCAGCGAATAGACTCTGATGCACTGAAAAGGACAATAACGTTCTTTGAGAAGGGCATAAAGGCGGGCGGCAAGATGGCCGAGCTGATTGAGGTTAGCGCTGATGAGATGAGGAAGGTGTCAGACCTAAAGAAGGAAATGCAGATACAGACAAAGTCCTATATGGTGTTCATAGTTTTCATCATAGTTTTCCTGATACCGCTGCTGCTGTCAATCTCCTCGCAGTTCCTTACGAATATGATTGATATGAGGAACGACCAGGCGATGGTGTTCAAGGGCACTGAAGTAAAAATGCTGGCGATACTGCAGAAGGAAATAACCATAACTCCGGAATTCATTGATGTGGTTGCCGCATTCACGCTTATCACTGTCACCCTCCTTGTCAGCCTGTTCATAGGCGTAATTGGGGAGGGAAAGTACCTATACGGCTTCAAGTACTACCCGATGGTGCTGGTAATCTCAATGATGATGTACGTGGCATTCAGGTTTATGGTATCATCAGTGCTATCAGTGCTCACGTAGCCCTTGGGAGTGGGAGGCATCTTGGAAATATTTTAGGTTTATAAGCATTACGTTGAAATATCAGAACAAATACAGAGGTGGAATGAACATGAAATTTGCAATGAGAGGACAGGGCTCTACCGAGTACTTAGTGTTGCTCGCAGTTGCCCTTATAGTTGCCCTGGTGGCAATCGCACTCTTGGGGTGGTTCCCGGGAGTTAGCGGTGACACCAGAGAGTCGCAGAGCAGGAGCTACTGGAACGGCGCACAGCCATTCTCGGTAATTGAGTATAAGTCAAGCAGCACTACCGGCAACCTGACGCTCACTCTAAGGAATGAGAGGAGCGAGAAGCTCACCATAACCGGCATCTCTGTTGATGGGACGGCCCTTAACTTGAGCTCAAACATATCTATAAAGGGTGGCGAGGAGCAGACCATTGAAGTTGCACTTCCTGCTGCATCACAGTGTGACACTGCTGGCGATATGTTTGAGTATGACCTGCAGTTCGTGTACAACACGAAGACCATCAGCGGCATAGTGCAGACCGGCGCAAGGCCTTTGATTGGCAAGTGCAGCTAAATACCGAGCTTTTTTTAATTATTTTCTTAAATTTTAAGCACTGATTTTGCACGCTCCAAATTGCGGCCCTCACGCACAATAACCGGCTCCTTTCCCGAGAGGTCCACAACCGTGGAAGGAGTATTATCCCTTGATGTGTTCGCGGGGTTCTCAACAATTGAGCTTGCAGCACGCACTATCTCCTCAGGGATATCCTCCTTTGATGCGGGCGCCGGCTGCTTGTGTATGTTTGCGCTTGTTGAGACGATTGGCTTGCCGAACCGTGATATGAAATCCCTCAGGAACTGGGAATCGGGTATGCGTGCACATACGGTGCCTTTTTTTACCAATAGGGAGCATAGCCCCCCTTTATATGGCAGGACGAGCGAAACACCAACAAGCTTGGTAATATCATATTTGTGGCTCCACTCAGCATATTTTGAAAGCATTTCCGGGCCTGAAACAAGGATTATCATCGCGCTGCTTTCGTCCCTCCTCTTTGCGAGAAGCACCTTCTTCACTGCAGCACAATCGGTTGCGTCACAGCTCACGCCCCAAATGGTGTCAGTCTGCAGCAGTATTATGTCCCCACGTGAAAGGCACTCAATGGCGTCCATATGGTAGGTTCCGCACCTGAAGCTTAAATACATTGGGCGCTAATTGCAATTATGGACTGGGCGGGCTTGCTCTGGGTTATTGCGGTTGCGGTGTTCGCATTTGCGCTGTGGGCCGGGTTTTCCGCGTCCAATGAAGCGTTTTACGTTGCGGTAAGCTCGTTTGCACCTATTGCGCTCTCACTCATATGCCTTATGCTGCTGCTCATACTCAAAAAAATGGAGACTACGGAGCATATCCTTTACTTTTCAGTTGCGCTTACCTTATGGTTCTTAGGTGAGATATTTTTCTGGCTTGCGTCATTTATGCCTGGCATTGAAAGCACTTATGCGGAGCTGTTCTGGCTAACTGGATACGTGCCGCTTGCAATCGGCTTATGGTCCATTTCAAAAATGGCCAGCGCACGCAGAAGCATCTTCCAGGCGCTCTCACTGCTCATAGTGCTCATAGCATATGTCGTGATAACCGTAGATATTGCATTGCCGCTCAGGGATGACCTTGGCTTTATGGCTAATGTGGTGCATCCGCTGGCAAGCATACTCTTATTTGCACTAGCGGTATACATAATAACTGGGGATGGGGAGGAACGGTGCGTAACCGCGATTGCAGGGGCAATGCTGCTGTTTGCGGTGTTTGATGTTATGTACCTTATGGCACTCAAGGAAGGAGTATACGATGCGGTTGCGCGGTTCATTGATCCCGTCTATAATCTTGCATACCTTATGTTTGCATATGCGATTTATTCCCAGATAACCAAGATCGCCTGCACGGGCAGGTCTAAAAAGTCCAAAAAATAATGCTTTTAAGGGTTGGCAAACAGAATTCCGCCAGCAGGCGCCCCCATAGTATAGCCTGGATAGTATGCGGCCCTGCGGAAGAATGCCGCACTGGTGTGGCACTGCTGCAGCAAGGCTGAGGGAGGGGTTCAAAATAATGGCAGGCGGCACATCGCCTGCTATTTGGGGATTCCCCTTGGGGGCGCTCTTTTTCTAATTAGAGGATTACGTAAATGCCGAGGGTTACAAGGCCCGCACCGATTAGGATTTGGAACCACTCAGCCGGCGCCTCATTAAGCAGGAATATGCCCATTACCGAGACAAACAGTATGCTCAGCCCTACGAGCGGCGAGAGACGGGATATCTCAATGCCGTGGCTTATTGATGTGTAAAGTATGAGCAGGCCGATCGCCCAGAATATGCCTGCAAGAAGGGCTATCACCGAAGGGCCGGTTATCCTGAGCTCAAGGTGCTGTGAATTGTATAGCGCATAGAACACGAATACTAAGAATGCGCCCAGCCCCAAGAAAAATGCAAGCGAGCGCATATCCGAAACGAATGTGACCGAGAGCTTGAGCAGGATTAGGTAAATTGACCATATCACCGCTATTGCAATGCCTATTGACACGACACGGAGGTCAAGGCCCATAACCACTATTCCACGGCAATAAATATAAAGCGAACCAGTATGCCTTTACAAAGAGGTCCTGCTGTGGCGCGCGCTCGCCCCACAAAGCCTTTCCTTCCTGTTTCAGTATGTCTTGGCAAGGAGGGCCTCCCACCCATTGCGGCCGCATACCACGCACTTCCTTTCCTTCTCAACCCCGCGCTCCTTGCCAAGTATCGCTATTGTCTGCCCCTTGAGCTTATCAGCGCACTCAAGCGAGCCGCACCAGCCTGCCTTGATTATGCCGCGCTTCTCATCAATCTGCTCAAGGAGCTCCTTAAGCGAGTTGGCTTCAAATATGTGCGAGTCAAAGAATGCCTGGGCATCCGAGCGCAATTTTTCGTGGTATGCCTCAACAATCTTCTTGAGCTGGGCATCAATGTCTGGCATCGGCACCTGCTGCTTGGTGCCGTTGCGGTCCACCACAGTCACCTTGCCCTCAGAGAGGTCGCGTGCCCCAGCCTCTATCCGGATTGGCACACCTTTAAGCTCCCAGCGGTAGAACTTGTCGCCCGGCCTCCTGTCCGAGCCATCATATATGCACCTGAACTGCTTTGAAAGGCGCTCATAAATCGGCTTCAGCTGGGCGTCAACTTCATTGTTGTTGCCCTTGGAATAAATCGGCACGAACACTATCTGTATTGGGGATATGTCAAATGGAAACTTCAAGCCCTTTGAGTCGCCGTGCACTGAAATTACGGCGGCCAGGGCGCGCATGCTCACACCATATGATGTCTGGGACGCGTATTGCATCTCGCCCTTTGCATCTGAATACTTGACATCATAGGGCTTTGAGAAATTGGTCCCGAGGTTGTGCACAGTGCCTATCTGCAATGTCTTGCCGTCGGGCATTATTGTGTCAAACGCATAAGTGTAATCTGCGCCTGGGAACTTGTCGTGGTCTGGCCTCTTCGTTACGACAAATGGGATGCACAGCTTAGTGTAAAGGTCGGCGTATATGTTTATGCCCTCTTCAACCTGCGCCACTGCCTCCTCATATGTAGCGTGCGCGGTGTGTGCCTCGTTCCAGTACACCTCGCGCCCGCGCATAAGCGGCCGTGTGGCCTTGGTCTCGTGCCTGTAAACGGTTGTTGTCTGGTAAACCTTAATGGGAAGGTCGCCGTGCGAGCGAATCCACAGCGCAAACATCGGGTACATTGCAGTCTCAGAAGTTGGCCTGAGCACAAGCTTGTCCTCAAGCGGTGTGAGCCCGCCGTGCGTCACCCACAGCACTTCATCTGCAAAGCCCTTTATGTGCTCTGCCTCCTTGTTGAACACGCTCTCAGGTATGGCAATGGGGAACAGCAGCTTGTCGTGGCCCGCCCGGTCCAAGAGCTCCTCAAGCTGCCTGAATATGAGATCCATCGCCCTGAACCCCCAGCCCATATACACGGGCATACCCTTCACTGGGTAGCGGATATCCACTATGCCCGCCTCAAGCATCATCTTTGAATACCATTCCGAGAAGTTCCCGGCCTTGGTGAGTTCCATAGGCTAATTTTGGCAGTGCAACCTATTAAAACTAATTTGGGGAATCCGGCGATCCCCAAGCGGAAACACATAAGTGCATACGCCACGCCTAAAATTCAGATGTCAAAAAGCACACGGAGCTTGTGCTTGCCGTTTTCCTCAACCATCTGGAACTCGTGGTAGGTTACCGCTTTAACGTGCATCTTGGCGCGGCCCTTGCACAGCCTCAGCTTGAGCTTGGCCCTGTTGCCTTCAAGTGAGACCACCTGCAGGCCCGCGCCTATGCGCGAATTTATGTCCATCTCGGCGAGTATGCGGGTGAATATGTTTACCACAAGGTCCTGGAAATCCACACCGCTTTCCTCAAACTGCACGGTTATGCAGTCTTTTTGCGTCTCGCCGCATATGGACGCAAACAGGCCGTAAGCAACCGCCTCAATTGCACCTGCCTGCGTGTCGCTGGTGCCCTGTATGAACAAGTCCGAGCGGTGGTTGAGAAACCTGTATTCCTGCGGCATAACTAAACCTTTGTTTGTAGACTGGCTGGATATAAAATGGGAGAACAACAAAAGGGGGAGCGCATACCTTGCCCCAAGGCAAATAGCGCCAGAAAAAGCTGTAAGCCGTCTATCAGCCATAGCTTTCCCTGGCGTGCGCATCGCCTTAGGCAAGCGCCCTGAAAGAAAGCCCTCTTGCTTCTTTGCCAGCTTTCTTTGGCATCCCAAAAGAAAGCTAACCGAAGAGGTTCGCAAGGCCTGCTGCGGCTTCCTCTTCCTTCTTCTCCTCTTTCTCTTCAGCCTTCTCCGACTTGGCTGCGCCTGCTGCAGGTGCTGCCGCTGCTGCCGCCGGGGCCGCAACCATAGCCGCAGATGCGCTCTTGAGCGCCTCCTCAATGTTCACGCCTTCAAGCGCGGATACAAGCGCCTCTACCTTCGCTGAGTTAACCTCAACGCCGGCGGCCTTGAGCACGCTTGAGACGTTATCCTTGTTTATCTCCTTCTTTGCGCTGTGTAGCAGAAGTGCTGCGTATACGTATTCCATCCCATCTACCTCCATACAACATCAATCGCCCTGCCCGGGCAGGGGGTGTGCTGTGGGCCGCGCGCCAGACAAACACGCGTTCCGCCATCCACATAACGGCGGGCCCGCACACACCACGGCACGTGCCGCCTACGCGGCAGGCACGAGCTTAGAAAGTGCACCGGCGTGCGCCTGTGCCTTTGCTAATATAACGCCCACAACCTCCTTCTCAGGGATGCCCTCGCTCACCGCAAGTGCACGGGCATTCCTGTGCGCCTTGGTTATGAGCAGCGCGGCGTTGTCCCTCGTCGGGTATGCAACCTCAACTGAGAGCCCGCGCGCGTTAAGGAAGCAGGAGACAATGTTCCTGAGATACTCCTGCTCATCAACGTCAAGCACGTCACGCATATACAGCGTGCCGTCCTTGAACGCCGTCTTGAGCTCAACACCTATGTCAAACGGCTTTATGTCAAGCTTTTGGAGTATTTTCGCCGCACCGTCAGATATGGGCTCGCCTTTCTTGACCATCACCTTATCCTTTGAGACGTGTATCTTGCCGCCCACAATCTTCACGTCAAGCCCCGCCTGCTTGAACTCTGAAAGCACCGGGCCTGCCGGGAACGGCGTCTCGCCCGCAGGTATCGTAATGTCCGCAGGCGCAATTTGGCCCGGCTTTGCGTATGCCTGGCCCCTGCTGCGCTTAAGCTCCTTGAACAGCTCAAACGGCCCTAGCGAGGTCATTATGACACCGCACGGGCCGCTGCCTGAGGCCACAAAGCTTTCAGGCAGGCCTGCGGCCTTGAGCGCACGCTCAACAACTGCTGACTTGCACACCCTGAACTCCGCCTTCCCGCGCAACCGGCTCTTTGCCCTCTGCAAATATCTTGCCGGGAGAGCCGTAAGGCTGAACAGTGCCACAACAGGGTATTTCTTGAGCTCTTTTGAGAGCTCCTGCACCTCTTTCTCCTTCTTCAAGCGGTTCGCACTTTTCTTAACCATGACCATCAACTCACTTTCACCGGGGCGCCCATAGTCAGCTTCAGGTAGACATTCTTTATGGCCGCCTCGCCCACCTTCGCCTTCACAGTGTCTATCACTGCGGTGATATTCTCAAGCAGGTCGTCGGGGGACATCTTCTCTGTGCCGACCGCGACGTGCACCACGGGCATATACTTGCCCTTTGACTTGAGCGCAACAGTCCTCCTTGTACGCTCCATAAGCTCTTGCAGGTTCTTGCCCATAAGCGGCTTCGGCATCTTGCCGCGCGCGCCGAGCACCTGGCCGAGGTGCTTACCAACCACAACCATAAGCTTGGGCTCTGCAAGGAAGGTGTACTCTGTTACATATTTCTTGAGCGTCGGCTTGTCCTTTGCCAGCTTCTCAATCATATCGCCCGCGAGCACTGCGTCTGCACCGGCCGCCTTTGCCTCGCTTGCAAGCTGGCCGTCAGCGAACACTGCAATCTTGGATTCCCTGCCCTTGCCTTTTGGGAGTGGGATCTCAAGGTTGAGCCGGTTCTCGGGCTTGTTGAAATCTATACCGCGGAAATTTATGGCAAGCTCAACGCTCTGCTCAAACTTCCGGGAGCCTTTCCCTGCGAGCACCTGCTCAAGCGCCTTCCTTAAGGATTTGTTGTCTATCATGCAATCATCCTCCCACGCGCTACGGCCACGCCGCACGGTGGTCCTTGCGGATTGAGGATTTAGGCGGGGTAAATATTATAAAGCTTCTGAATGATGGGAGGAACGGCAACGACGTTGGGGGCACGCTTAAAAGTTTGCGCACAATATTAATGCCCGAATGGGCATCCAGGAGAAGATTGCTGAGCTTGAGGAGGAGATACGGAATACACAGTACAACAAGGCCACTGAGTACCATATCGGTCTCCTAAAAGCGAAGATTGCAAAGTTGAGGGCACAGCTAATTGCCGGCTCAAAAAAGAGTGGTGGCGGCGGTGGGTTTGATGTGCGCAAGGGCGGTGACGCGCGCGCAGTGCTCATCGGGTACCCGTCAACGGGCAAGTCAACACTGCTAACCAAGGTCACCAAGGCGAAGTCCAAGTCTGCGGCATACGCGTTCACGACGCTTGATGTTGTGCCCGGGCTGATTGAGCATAAGGGGGCAAAAATACAGCTTCTGGACCTGCCGGGCATCATACGCGGCGCTGCACGCGGGGCTGGCAGGGGCAAGGAGGTGCTTGCGGTTGCACGCAGTGCAGACCTGATTGTGCTGTTCGTTGATGTGTTCAACCCGGATGTGGAAGGGCTGAAGCAGGAGCTTTACGAGGTGGGCATACGGCTTGACAGGCACGCGCCTGACGTTGTAGTTACACACAGGGCGAGTGGCGGCCTCAAGATAAACCGGACCGTGCCTACCCCCAACCTTGACGACAAGATGGTCGCAAACATACTCTCTGTCTATGGGATACACAACGCTGATGTGACCATACGCGAGAGCATCGGGCCAGACGAGCTTATTGACGTGGTGGTTGGCAACCGCAGGTATTGCAACTCGCTACTCGTTGTGAACAAGATTGACCTTGTAAGCAGCAAATACCTTGACGAGCTGGAGCACAAGATTGGGCCGTTCATTGGGATGTCAGCGGAGAAAGGCATCGGCCTTGAGGAATTCAAGGAGAGGCTTTACGACCGGCTTGAGCTGATACGCGTGTATACACGCTCGCGGTTTGAGGGGACCGACTATGAGGAGCCACTCATCATAAGGGGCGGCTCAACAGTTGAGGACGTGTGCAATGCCATACACAGGGACCTGCGCAAGAACTTCAAGTATGCACTCATAAGCGGGCCAAGCGCAAAGTTCAGGGGCCAGCGTGTTGGCCTGTCGCACAAGCTGATGGACGGCGATGAGATACAGATTTATGCAAGATAATAGCTACTTTTTCGCGAAAACCAGGAATGCCGTGTGCACGAGTGCGAAGTTGTCCGGCCTGCACCCAAAATCCCTTATTGCATAGTTCACGTCGTGTGTAGTTATCGTGAACACATCGCGGAATAGCTTTTGGCATTCAAGATGGAACTGCTTTGCCTGCTCAATGTTAGGGCAGTAGCCAACCAGCCAGCCGCCTTCCTTAAGCTTCCCGTGCATCAATGGGATGTGCGCGTGCGAGTCTTTATAGTCCAGGAATATGAAGTCAAGGTTCTTTTGTGCCATCTCTTCTATCGGCTTGTTTGTAATTGTGACGTTCCTTATGCCCAGCTTCTCAAGGTTGCCTTTTGCAACATTGTAATGCTCCTCACGGCTCTCAAACGAGTAAACCTTCTTGCAAATCCGCGCCAGCTGCACCGTCATAAAGCCAGAGCCTGAGCCACCTTCAGCAGCAACAGTCCCCCGCCCAATGCCAGTATATGCGACTATTGCACCAAAATCCTTGGGCAAAACCACGGCAGCCATCCTTTTCAGGCCCTTCATATCATCCGGAAACCTCATCGGGACTTCCATAACCATCATCTTCTTACTGTGGCTGTGCAGGGCGCCCCATTATCCCTTGACGACACCGTGGGGAACCATCCTGACCACGGGGTTTGCAAGGTGCGCGCCACGCACGCTCGCTATGACCTCATCAATGTCCTTGTATGCCTCAGGCGCCTCCTCAGATATGAGCTCCTTCTCGGCAACACGCACGTATATGCCCTTGCCCTCAAGCTCCGCACGCACTTTGGCAGCGGGATAATCACGTATTGCCTCGTGCCTGCTCATCGTGCGCCCGGCGCCGTGGCATACCGAGTGGAACGGCCCAGCAGATTCCGGGGTGCCCACAAGCACGTAGCTTGCAGTGCCCATACTGCCGGGGATGATTACTGGCTGGCCAACATCACGGTAAGCCGGAGGTACTTCATCGCGGCCGGCGGGCATCGCGCGTGTAGCTCCCTTCCTGTGCACCCACACATAGCCCTTTGAGCCGTCATCAAGAGTGTGCGCTTCGCGCTTGGCTATGTTATGGCAAACATCATAAAGGACCTCAAGGCCCAAATCCTCGGGATCCTGCTTAAACACGATGCCTACAGACTCGCGCACCCAGTGCGTAAGCATCTGCCGGTTTATGAATGCATAGTTGACTGCACAGTTCATCGCGCTTATGTATGCACGGCCCTCATCAGAACTTACCGGCGCGTACACGAGCTCCCTGTCAGCGAGCCGTATCCCGTGCTTGGAAGCGTATTCACTGAATATGCGTATGTAATCAGAGGCTACCTGGTGCCCAAGCCCGCGTGAGCCAGTGTGAAGCATTATAACAAGCTGGCCTGGGAACAGGCCGAACCGTTTTGCTATCTCCCCATCAAATACCTCTGAGACCTCCTGTATCTCCGCAAAATGGTTGCCAGAGCCGACAGTGCCGAGCTGGGGGCGGCCGCGCTTGATTGCGGTGTCGCTGACTTTTGACGGGTCGGCGTCCGGCATACAGCCGTTCTCCTCAATGAACTGCATATCACGCTCCCAGCCGTACCCCTCGCGCACCGCCCACTTAACGCCTTCCGCGAGCGCATCATTAAGCCGTCCCTTGTCAAGCTTAAGCTTGCCCTCGCTGCCGACTCCAGACGGGCAGTTTTGGAATATTGAATTTACCATCTCCTTGAGCTTGGGGGCTGCCTCCTTATACGCAAGGTTGGTCTTGAGCAGGCGCACACCGCAGTTGATGTCATAACCCACCCCTCCCGGGGAGATGATGCCATCCTCCTCCCTGAATGCGGCCACACCGCCTATCGGGAAGCCGTACCCCTCATGGCCATCAGGCATTACGTATGCCGAGCGCACTATGCCCGGCAGTGTTGCTACGTTGCACAGCTGTGCGAGCGTCCTGTCACCGCGCATTTTTGCGAGCATCCGCTCCGAGGCGAATATGTGCGCCGGGACGCGCATCTCACCCTCCCGCTCAATGCGCCAGACGCAATCAGACACCTTTACTATCTCCATACGCTGGAATTGGGCTGTTAAGTATTAAAACGATTGTGCGTGAAGTGTCTTGCAATGGACTACATCGGTATGGCTACATATGCTGCGCTGCTTGCGGCCAGCATTATCGTGTTTGCAGTATACATAGCGATGCACACGCCGGGCACGCTCTCAATCAGAGAGCTGCTGTTCCCGCGGGTGGAGCAAACCCTTCGCGGCGAGGTGGCGTCCATACTCATACACCCGCTCTTCTGGATAGTGTCATCCGGCATAATAACGCTGTTCACGGTATCGCTGCTGTTCAGCGTGAGCCAGCCGGCGCTTGCATACGACTGGCTGCTGTTTGCAGCTTCGGTGGTAGGCCTGTTCGCCGTTGTAAACACTGCGGCCGTGTGGCTGTTTGAGGGAAAGCTGCACGAGCCGCTGAGGTTCGTTATTGGTTCGCTGTGCTACGGCGCGCTGTGTGCGCTTGCGGCATTCCTCATCAACACGCTTGTGGGCGTATGGCTGGGCAGTGTCATTGACCAGAAAATGAGCCTGCTCATACTGCTTGCCGTGGCGCCGTTCATTGAGGAAGCACTGAAAATGCTCGGTGTGGTCTCATTCTCAGGGCACAGGATGTTCAGGGGCACGCTTGACGGGATACTTATAGGGTTCTCAATAGGCGTGGGGTTCGCGCTGACTGAGAATATGTTTTACATAATAACTAAGATCCCCGCCCACTCATTTGACCTGCTCCTGTTCCGCGCGCTTTACAACACAATTGCGCACGGCGCATTCTCGGCAATCGGGGGGGCAGTGCTTGGCAAGATAAGGGCGAGGGCTGGCAACGTAACCCTGCTTTACGCAATTGTTGCAACGCTGGTTGCGGCGCTTGTCCACGTGGCGTTCAACATACTCGCAATTGTTGACATTGTGGGGGTGAGCTCGCTGGAGCTTGGGTACTACATATTCAGCCCGGTTCTCAGCATCTCACTGCTGCTTATCGTGCTTTACCTGATATATTACGCCAAAAAGACGGAAAAGGTATGAAAAAAATTACATGTCCATGCCGCCGCCCATACCGCTTCCCTCACCGCTACTAGGCGAGCTGCGCGGCTTGCCCTTGCTCGCAATGACATCGTCTATGCGCAGTATCATCTGTGCGGCCTCAGCTGCGCTTGATATGGCTTGCTTCTTCACCTTGAGCGGCTCAATAACGCCGAGCGCTTTCATATCGCCAACCTTGCCCCTGTGCACGTCAACGCCATAATACTTGCCCTTCTCCGCCTGCTTTGCCCTGAGCGAGACAAGAGTGTCAATCGCATCCATGCCAGCACTCTCCGCAAGCGTCTTTGGGATGACCTCAAGCGCACGGGCAAACGCCTCAACGGCGAGCTGCTCGCGGCCGCCAATCTCGCGTGCGTATGCACGCAGGTGCTCGGCAAGCATAATCTCAGCACAGCCACCGCCAATCACGTACATTCCTTCCTCAACCGCGCTGCTCACCGCACCGATTGCATCCTTGATTGCACGCTCAACCTCGTTTACAACGTGCTCGCTGCCGCCCCGGACGAAGATGGTCACGCTCTTTGGGTTCTTGCAGTCCCTAACAAAAACCATCGCCTCGCCGCCAATCTTCTTCTCCTCAACCATGCCGGCGTAGCCCAGGTCATCCTTGTGGATGTCGTCAAGGCTCGTGATTATCTTCGCACCGGTGGCGCGTGCCAGCTTCTCCATATCGCTCTTCTTAACGCGCCTCACGGCCACAATGCCCCTCTTCGCAAGGAAATGCTGTGCAATGTCATCTATGCCCTTCTGGCAGAACACCACGTTTGCACCGCTCGCCGCAATCTTGTCAACCATCCCTTTCAGCATATCCTCCTCCTGCTTCAGGAATGCAGTGAGCTGGTCTGGTGAGGTTATCTCAATCTTCGTGTCCGTCTCCGGCTTCTCTATCTCAAGTGCCGCATCAATAAGCGCAACCTTTGCGCCCTTGACCTCCTTTGGCATACCGGTGTGCACAATCTCCTTGTCAATCAGCACGCCTTTTATGAGTGAAGTATCGTCGGTTTTGCCACCCTCCTTCTTCTCAATCTTTATCTGCTCTATGTCAATGTCAATTGAATCTGCGCGCTCCTCTGCCACCATAGTGACTGCATCTACAACAAGCTGTGCGATGTGGGATTTTGATGCGCCAACCCCTGCGCTTTTTGAGCCGAGCGATACCTCTGCAATCTTTACCAGGAGCTGCTTGTCGGAAAGCGATACCTTCTCACCTATCTTCTGCAGGTGCTCAGCGCACTTGCCGGCAGCTGCGTTGTACCCCTTAACGATTGTGCTTGCGTGGATGTTCTGGTCAAGCAAATCGCCTGCATTCTTGAGCAACTCGCCGGCAATCGCAGCGGCAGTAGTCGTGCCGTCGCCGACCTCCTTGTCCTGCGCCTTTGCCACCTCAACCATCAGCTTGCCAGCCGGGTGCTCTATGTTCATTTCCTCAAGTATGGTTGCTCCGTCGTTCGTTATCACTATGTCCCCAAGGTCGCTGACAAGCATCTTGTCCATTCCCTTTGGGCCAAGGGTTGTCCTCACAGCGCTCGCCACGGCATACGCCACTGCAATGTTGGTCCTCTGCGCATCCCGCCCTATCATCCGGGTGGAGCCCTCCGGGAGGATAACCACCTGCTGTCCGTTCAAATTTGCACTTGCCATCAGATACACCTCTGCTAAAATTATGCACCTATTAAAGCGGGTTAAGTATAAATAGCTTATACCAGAAATGTGGCTCTGCGGACCAAGGCATCAATTTTTAATATTTGTTGAAAATAATAAAACGTGGCAAAGGCGATTGATGAGGTAGATTTGGAGTTTGAGCGGCTGATCACGTCAATAGCTACAAACTACGGTATGGCACCGATATGCCCTAAGATGATTGCAATGCTGCACCTTGAAGGGGACGACCTCAGCCTTGAGGAGATCTCAAAAAGGACCGGATACAGCCTTGCATCCGTAAGCAATTATGCCCGCATACTTGAGAATATGGGGCTCCTTACGAGGTTCACCAAGCCTGGCGCCAAGAGGATTTATGTCAGAAGGTATAAGGATATGTGCGAGATGGTGAACAAAGTTTACGCAACCCATTATGAGCTTAATGTGAAGCCGCTCAGGGAAAAGCTGCCTGCACTTATAAAGGAGTATGAGAAGATATCTGCTGAAGGCCCAACCCCCAAGGTACGTGAGGCTGCAAGGGAGCGGGCCAGGCGGCTACGTGAGCTCCACAGGAAGATGGGGATGTTCGCCAAGATAGGGAAGCTGCTCGCCACGCTCGGCAGCATATAAGGTGGTTGCATGGAACTCCAAGCCCATGGCAAATGCAGGGAACGCGCGCAAAGAAGGGTCTTGCCGAGCGAAAGCGAGAGCATGCGCAGGCAAAAAAGGGATAACATAATACTTGACCTTGAGGGTGTTAGCAAAGAATACATAATGGGCAGGGATCTGGTCGTGTCCGCACTGTGCGATGTTGACCTGCAGGTCAAGAGAGGCGAGTATATCAGCGTGCTCGGCCCAAGCGGCAGCGGCAAGAGCACCTTGCTTCACGTTATGGGCCTCTTGGACCTGCCATCATCTGGCAGGGTATGCATAGACGGCCACTGCGCGTGGAAGATGACTGAGGATGAGCGCGCGTATATCCGCGGAAAGAAAATCGGGTTCGTGTTCCAGGTGTTCAACCTCGTGCCGAGCTTGACTGCACTTGAGAATGTTGCACTGCCCATGATGATTTACAATGTGCCTAGGGATGTGCGGGAGGAACGGGCGCGCGGGCTTTTGGAGCAGTTGGGGATGGGGAACCGGCTTAACCACAAGCCAAATGAGCTTAGCGGCGGGCAAAGGCAGAGGGTAGCGATTGCACGTGCGCTCGCAAATGACCCGCCAATCATACTTGCTGATGAGCCGACTGGCAACCTGGACTCAAAAACAGGTGAGGAGGTAGTTGGGATATTCAACGAGCTCCACGAGAAGGGGAGAACGCTTATAGTGGTGACGCATGATGAGGAGATTGCACGCCACGCAGACCGCATAGTAAGGATCCGTGATGGGATGATAGTAAAGGGATGATTGGGATGAATGCAAGATATGGGTTTATGGCATTGGCGCTTATGTTCCTCCTGCCAGGAGTGTTTGCTTCATTTGCGGTGTCAAGCTATTCAATTTCGCCCGAGCAGGTTGAGCCTGGTGAGTATGGCACCTTAAGTGTGGTCATCACAAACACCGACCAGTCATATGAGGCGCAGTCGATAAAGGCCCTCATAGACACAATTACATCTGTAAGGATTGAGCGGGAAGTTGTTGTGGGCGACCTGGCGCCAGGCTCAAGCGCGTCATTGTCAATACCATTTGAGGTTGCACCTGGGACAAAGACAGGGATATACCCAATAACTCTGGAGATTTACGGGCAGGTGCGCCAGCCTAACGGCAATGTTGCAACCGTAAACAAGGTTGTCTTTGCGGCGCTCAAGATAGTGAACCCGCCGGCACTGCAAGTATCGCTTGAGAGGAATGAGATCACAGAAACAGACACCCAGCAGATAACCATCCTAAACAATGGCGGGATTGCAAAGAAAGTTTACATAAGGATTACAAGCAGCGGGATGGGGTTCCTTGACCAGGATGTAATATATATAAGTGCAATCAACAGGTCGGCAACAGTGCCCGTCCGCATAGATGCGAGGAATGCGGATGAGGGCCCGCAAAAAATTGAGCTTGCAATCTCGTATGAGGATGAGCTTGGCAACTCATATTCGGAAAGCAGGTCGCTTCCAATCACGGTAAAAAAGGAGAGCGGGGACTTCGTTTTCACCCAGCTAAGCAGCATAACTACGGGCAAAGAGGGCAAAGTCAAGATAGAGATGGCAAACTATGGGGATGACATACAGAACCTCAGGTTTTCACTGCAGGACAGCTCAGTGCAGTTTGTCGGCCTGAGCGAATACAAAGTAGGTGATGTGGCGCGTGGCGAGAAAAAGGTGTTTGAGGTCCCAATAATTGCAAGCGTTGAGCCAGGAACCACGCCAGTAAAGCTTGAGCTGAAATGGGTTGAGAAGGGCCAAAGCAGGGAGAGCACCAAGACAGTGCCGCTGCGCGTCAGCTCGGATGCGGATGTGGGCGTTTACCTTGAGGCCAAGCCCGCCCCGCTATACACGAATTCTGAGCACACTATATCAATAACCGTGTCAAACCTCGGCTCATACCCTATACAGGCGACCACCGTATCGCTTGCCGGCGACGGGATAACGCTGCTTAGCATACAGCCGGAGCAATATATCGGC
>JAOAKR010000061.1 GCA_026419815.1 Microcaldota archaeon
GTCTCGTGGGCTCGGAGATGTGTATAAGAGACAGCACTGAGAATATGCCTGGTGGCCGCGCATCCAAGCCAGGGGATATCGTAAAGGCATACAACGGGAAGACTATTGAGATACTTAATACCGATGCGGAGGGGAGGCTCATATTGGCAGATGCAATCGCATATGCCGAGGAGAAATACAAGCCGGATTACATAATTGACCTGGCAACACTTACCGGTGCGTGCGTTGTGGCGTTGGGCTCATATGCAAGCGGGCTTATGTCCAATGATGACGGCTTTGAAAAATTGGTGCGTGATGCATCCGCAAATGGGTTTGATGAGGTATGGCCGCTCCCAATGTGGGATGAGTATGCCGAGCTTGTAAAGGGGAAATCTGGCGACCTGCGCAACGTCACTAACCTTGGCGAGGCCGGCACAATAACCGGTGCGTGCTTCATAAAATCATTCGTTTCAAAGGCGAAGTGGGTGCACCTTGACATAGCCGGCACGGCTTACAGGACAAGGGCAATCCCGCCGTTTGATAGCGGTGCATCGGGCGCCGGCGTCTCGCTCGTGGTTGAGGCGATACGGCTGCTTGAGAAGGAGAAATAGTTTTTGGAAGTTTGCGCAGCAAACCTGGGTTCCGGGAGCGGGCGGTTGTAGGCCGCCTTTTGTTCGCTTTCCCAAAAGGGAAAGGTGACAGCATTGGTCTAAGCGCACGTAAGTGCTTGCACGCTCACCGCCCTGATAAGAAAGGATCGTTTCACCCTTTTCGCACCGATGTCGCATCCGCTCATCCCGTATGGTGCGGCAGGTTGCGTTTCTGTTCCTTCCCCCGCGCGTTAGCACGGCCAGGGCTCTGCGTGGGCGGACCTTCCTCAGTCGCTTTTTCGTGATGCCAAGGCATCCGCGAAAGGAGCCACCGTAAGCTGTCCCCCGCCCGCTCGTGATAATTTAGTGCCCTCCTGGTATTTAAGCTTTAATGTGCCAGTGTCCCCTATGGCAAGCGCCAAATCACGGTTACCAAGGGAAAAAGCCAGCATTCAAGATAAGAAGGCACCCGCCCCTCTTACCACCGAAGGATTGCAAGATAGATCTAGATCCGGCACAGAAAAAGATGGCAAGAAAAACGTTCTTTTGCTGGGGATTACAAGCTTCATAAATGATTTCAGCAGCGAGATGGTGATGCCGATATTGCCGATGTTCCTTGCATCGCTTGGCGCGTCGCCAGTATTCATAGGCCTGATAGGCGGCATCCGTGATGCGCTCACCAGCATCCTCAAGCTTGTGTTTGGCCACTACTCGGACAATCTCGGCAAAAGGATGCCGTTCATTTATGCAGGCTACCTCAACTCCGCAATATGGAAGATAGCGCTGGCATTCTCGCCAGCCGCGTGGTTTGCGCTTGTTGCGGTATCG
Organism: Microcaldota archaeon; assembly: GCA_026419815.1. Lineage (GTDB taxonomy): Archaea > Micrarchaeota > Micrarchaeia > CAILAH01 > CAILAH01 > DYJQ01. Next base: position 1,398 of record JAOAKR010000061.1, read on the forward strand.
CTTGAGCGCTTGGGGAAAGGGATGCGTGATGCACCACGCGACGCGATGATCAGCCAGCTTATGCCGAAGAGGACCGGCGCAGGCTTCGGCCTGCACCAGGCGCTTGACACTGCCGGCGCACTGCTCGGCTCAATCGCAGTTGCTTCTTTGATGCTACTTGTGCAGGTTGACTATTGGGTAATTATAGCAGTTGCCGGCGCACTTACACTGCTTACAGTTGTCCCGCTGTTTCTTGTAGAAGAGCCCAAATTTGAGCCGCGCAACAACAAGTTTAATTTCGCCGAAATCAGGAATGCGATCCCTCCACAGCTTGCAATGTTCATATTCGTCTCATCAGTGTTTGCCCTTGCAAACTTCAGCTATATGTTCTTCATAATGAAGGCCCAGCTTACACAGGGTGCGGTAATCCCAATAATCCTGTACATATTGTTCAATTTATCGTTCGCACTGCTTTCCTACCCGATAGGAAAATATGCGGACAGGGTCGGCAAGCGCAACGTACTCATCGCAGGATACTCGCTGTTTGCACTTGTGTCTCTCGGGTTTGCGCTCAGCTCAACACTTGAGTGGCTTGTACCGCTGTTCATACTCTACGGCATCTCGTTTGCTGCCGTCTCAGGAACGCAAAAGGCATATGCAAGCGATATGGCGCCGGACGAATTAAAGGGCACCTCAATAGGCGCGTTCCAAACCATTACTGGCCTGGTTGCACTGCCGGCCGGCCTGGTTGCGGGCGCGCTGTGGGAGTCATTCTCACCGGAATACGCGTTTTACTTTGGCTTTTTTGCTGCCACAGCTGCCGCGCTTATGCTGGCGCTCGCGATGCCAAAAACAAGATGATTTGCAAGTAGCACTGCCCGCCAGGGCATCATTGCATCCTGTAGCGCAGGAGCGCAATTGCCCCGCCAAACGCGCGCACCTGCTCAGCAAACTGGCTTTCTGCCGGGACAATGCGTATCTCGCCACCAGCACTTTTAACCTTCTCAAGCAGCGCCTCATATTTCGGGTCTTCCCTTACAAGCGCGTCCACCACGATAAGGGCTGAGATTGCACCTGCATCAGCTGCCTGCTCAAGCTGCTTTATACCATAGGCCGCAAGCCCGTCGCCTTTTGCGGCGCTCTTAAGGAATTTTTCAATGTGCCCAAGGACTGAGTGCGCTAGCTCACCCTCAAGTATGCCTGCCATCTCTGGGCTTTTCAATACTTCATATACGCCACTGCGCTCCGCGTTTGAAGCGCTTACAAGCTTGACGCGCGCGGCCACCTTAGGGTTCTCAGCACGCAGCTTTTTCAGCAAGTTCTCCTTTGCAAAGCCTGGCCCGCCAAGCACTATAATCCCGCCAACCTTTTCAATCTCCTTGGCAACTTCCGCGAAAAACTCAGCAGTCTCAATCTCCTTATCCTTCTTTTTTGCACGGTTCTCAAGCTCAAGCAAAAAATCAATGCCGTATTGCTTTAATGAAGCAAACAC
>JAOAKR010000062.1 GCA_026419815.1 Microcaldota archaeon
TAATTGGATGCCGAAGCGTTGCGTGGCGCGTGCATCGGGACTATCGGGCTAACATCCTTAGCCGCATATGCAAACTCGTTTGATGGGTCAGTGTCAATAAACTGCTTCTTGTCATACAGGAAAAGGGAGGCGGTTATGTTCACTCGCCCGTCATCAATTATTGGGATGGCAAGTGTGATTGCCTGTGTGCCGTTATACACTGCTGAGTGGACCTCTTCACCATTCTCACGGACTACCAGGCGGTACTGTGCGAGCGGGTCTGTTGAATTTGTGTGGATGGTGATGTTGGCAAGCGTGCCGAGGGTAAGATTGCTTTCTGGCGCGCTGATGCCTATTATTGATATATCAACCCGCTTAAGCTGTGGCTGGCTGCCGCCCGCAGATTGCTGGGATATGGCCAACGCGGCCGCCAGCAAAGCGAGAAGCAATGCCGCAAATATGATTGCCTTTGCGCTTGGGCTTGCCTTGTGCATGGGTGTATTGACTCCTGAACCTTATTTAATTTTAAGCGCTTAAGAGTGGCTTGTATGCTTACTGCCGAGGAGATAATGCACAAGTACCTTAAGTTCTTTGAAGGGAAAGGGCACGCAATAATTGAGTCAAAGCCAGTGATACCTGAGAATGACCCAACCGTGCTTTTCACAACTGCAGGGATGCACCCGCTCGTCCCGTTCCTGCTTGGGCAGCCGCACCCAGCAGGCAAGCGCCTCGCAAATGTGCAGAAATGCCTAAGGACTGATGATATTGACGAAGTTGGTGATGCAAGCCACCATACATTCTTCCTTATGCTCGGCAACTGGTCGCTTGGCGATTATTTCAAGAAAGAGGCAATTGAGATGAGCTGGGAGTTCCTAACCGGCAAGGAATGGCTCGGCATACCAAAAGACCGGATTGCAGTTACCTGCTTTGCCGGTGATGCGGATGCACCTCGGGATGATGAAAGTGCCCGTGTATGGGAATCTTTGGGGGTGCCAAAGGAAAGGATATACTTCAAAGGGAAAAAGGATAATTGGTGGGGCCCTGCCGGGCTCACCGGACCGTGCGGCCCAGACACAGAAATGTTCTATTACACTGGGGTAAAGGAAAGGGACTGCGACCAGGACGGCTGTGGCCCGGGTTGCCATTGCGGTCTGTGGGTTGAGGTATGGAATGACGTATTTATGGAATACAATAAGACTAAGGATGGGAGGTTCGAGCGGCTTTCACAGAAAAATGTTGATACTGGGATGGGCCTTGAGCGCACGGCGGCTGTGATGCAGGGCGCAAAAAGCGATTATGAGACTGAACTTTTCCTACCGGTTATGGAATGGATACGCAGCAAGTCAGCTAAATATGACGAAAAGAGCGCCAGGATAATTGCAGACCACCTGCGGGCAGCAGTGTTCGTGCTTGCAGATGACCGTGGTGTCGTTCCAAGCAATGTTGAGCACGGCTATATCTTGAGGAGGTTGATACGCAGGGCGATACGGCATGCGCGAACGTGCGGCATCAGCGGCAGCATCTGTGGGGAAATTGCTGAAATATACATCAGGATTTATGGGGATATGTGGCCCGAGCTGGCCAAAAATAGGGAATTTGTGCTGCGTGAGCTTTGGCTTGAGGAAAAGAGATTTGCTGAGACGCTTGAAAGGGGCATGCGAGAATTTGAGAGGATAGCTGCACATTGCGGGGGCACCATCTCAGGGAAGGATGCATTCCTGCTTTACCAGAGCTACGGGTTCCCAATAGAGATTACAGAAGAGCTTGCAAGGGAGCGCGGCAAGGGCGTTGACAAGCACGGGTTTGAGGAGGAGCTCGCGCGGCACCAGGAGATATCGCGTGAGGGGACAAAACACAAGTTTGCCTCTGGCCTTGCCGATTTCAGCGAGAAGACTGTCCGGCTGCACACGGCCACCCATTTGCTGCAGGCCGCGCTAAGGAAAGTGCTCGGTGAAAGCGTGCAGCAGAAAGGCTCAAACATTACCCCTGAGAGGCTGAGGTTTGACTTCACTTACGGCCAAAAGATGACGCCTGAACAGATACGGCAGGTTGAGGATCTCGTTAACGGGTGGATACGGCAGGGGATATCTGTCCGCAGGAAAGAGGAGACTATTGAGGAGGCGCGCGAGGAAGGCGCGCTTGCATTCTTCGCGCACAAGTACGGTGAAAAGGTTTCAGTATACGAGATACCTGGGGCCAGCAAGGAGGTATGCACTGGGCCGCACGTCAGCAACACATCCGAGATTGGGCATTTCAAAATTGTTAAGGAAGAGGCGGTCAGCGCTGGCGTGCGCAGGATAAAGGCGGTTGTTGAGCAGGGTTAGCGCTTAAACAAGGGACAGTCTGTCACCAGGGTCTCATATTCCCCGCCTTCCCCAGCTATGTTTATCCCGTGCCTTTTGCTTAGCCGCACAAGGGAATCTATGTCCTTATCGGTTATTTCTCGGCCCAGCCATTCATTGCCGAGGCCTTCCGCGGCAACAGAAGTTATGATGAACCTGAATCCGTCCTTCAGCAGGCGGCGCATATGCATTTCCTGGTCAATGTGCCAGAGAGGGGAGAACACGCATAGGCCGAGCCGGTCGCACACCTGCTCAATCCGCGAACGCTGGTACTCCGAATAAAGTGCGCCAGTTATAACCCCCTCAATATTGTATTCTGAGACTGCAATAGAAAGGGCACGCCACAAATCACCAAGCTCGCGCTCCTTTTCACCTTCAGTCCGCACCTTTACAAGAGGGATGCCCATCCTCTCAGCGTGGCCGCCAACGGCATCTATGCGCGGCGTGTGGAACATATATGAGTGCGGGTTTGTGCTTTCAAGCGAGATGAGGCATTTGACGTCATAGTTCCTCTGGAG
>JAOAKR010000063.1 GCA_026419815.1 Microcaldota archaeon
GATGGCATAATGACTTCACTAAGGATTGCGTGCTGGCTGTGGGCGCAGGGGAGGAAGCCTCTTAGTGAAATTGTTGGAATGCTGCCAAAATACTGCAACGTGAAGAAAAAAATCGCGATGGGCGCAGAGCGTTTCCGCGTGATTGGGCATCTGCAGCAGAAATATGCGGGTATGCGGAACGCGACTGTGGTTGATGGCGTGCGGCTGGATTTTGATGATGGATGGTGCATAGTGCGCGCAAGCGGGACCGAAGACTATGTGCGCGTGATGGGTGAGGCGAAGAGTGAGGCGCGCGCCCAAGAGCTTGTTGGGATGCTTGAGAAGGAAGTAACGTCGCTATGGCAGAGTGAAGTGGCCAAATAACGCGTTTAATAGCCGTTTTTTACGTTTTCAGTGCTCTAAACTCTGTTTTTCCCATTATTTTCGTGCTGGTGTATTTTTTTGGCCTTAAACTCCATTAGTATAAGAATTTGACTTTTTTCCGACGGGCAACACAAAGGGTTTAAAACCGGTCCGCACACAACAGAGAACCGTGTGTGGTGGTAGCAATGGCTTTCATAAGCAGGTATGACGTTGAGAAGCTTATCAGGAGCAATGCGCCCTCAAAAATGCGGATTGATGAGGAGGCCACTGAGGAGCTCGTGTCAATAATTGAGGAGAAGGCGGGCAAGATTGTTGAGAGGGCGGTGCTGGTTGCTATGGCAACGCACGACAAGCGCAGGAAGGCTGCGAAGAAGGTAAAGCTCACAAAGACTGACATAAACATTGCCGCAACTGCGGTTTAGCTTTTCTCATTTATAAATTTAGACGCACATTCTATCCTGTATGCCCAGCATGTACAAGGAGAAGCTGCGGGCGGCCATTGTAACCCTTGAGAAGGACGAGCGGTTCCTTGGTGCGGCGCTTATTTACATTGCCACTGTGTCCGTATTGCTCGCATTCCCAATATTTCCCATATTTGCAGTGCCGTTCATCGCGCTCCTGCCGGCGGCAATCGGCTACCACAACCCCCCGCTCGGCACTATAGGTAGCGTGCTCTTGGGCAACATTGCTGTCGCCTACCAGTCAGCGGCGCTGGGCTGGATATTCACGCTGGCATTCAGCATAAGCCTGGTTGCGGCATTCCAGTACTGGTTCATACTCGCGCTGCTTGAGGTGCTCATATTCGCCCCGTTCGCAAAGGGGATTGGCATGCTTGGCGGGATAATATTCCCGGTGATGTTCCTGAGCGCGCTCAGGCTGGGCGCCAAGCGCAGCCTGATGGTCACCCTGCCGGCAATCTTCCTTGTGCTTATGCTTTCGGCAATTTGGGGGGCAAGCAACAGCGCATTCCTCCCCGTAAACCTCGAGCTTTATGCGGAAATACGCTCGCTGCTGCCAGAGGATGTGCTTACTCCGCTCAAGCCACCTGCCACTCTGCTCGGGATGCCTGCTGCGGTTGCTGGTGCGCTGGGCGGGATGCTGTCAGGCGGCGTGCTCGCGCATATGAACGTGATGATGAGCGTGTTCGCGCGCACAACAATCACATTGCTGTTTTCGGACGCAGGCCTTCTCCAGGTGCTCTCAATCGGCGCCCTGATGTATGTGGCGTCATTCATCCCTGGGATTATACGGCACAAATACGAGCAGACCATAGCGACGCTCGTCTTCTGGCTGTTCATACCGCTGCACTATTTCTTTGCTGCCTTCACTGGCACGCAGTTCCGGGCAGAAATTACTGTGTTCATATTCACAACAACTGCGCTTGTTTATTACCTTGACCGCAAAGGGATAAACATCGCCGGGCAGACTGGTGCAGTGCTCAGGGAGAAGCAGGACAAGTTTGCCAAGTTCGGTGTGCAGGACCTCGGCCTCGCATCAACAACCAAGCTGGATGACATCGGCAACTACGATGATGTCAAGAAGGAGCTCAGGACCGCAATACTTATGCCCTTGCAACGGAAGGACATAAGCGTGGCATATGGGATAAAGCCGCCCAAGGGCATCCTGCTGTTCGGGCCACCCGGCACCGGCAAGACTATGCTTATGCGCGCGCTTGCCAAGGAACTGGAGGTTGGGTTCTACTATGTCAAGACATCTCAGCTGCTTTCAATGTATTTTGGCGAGTCTGAAAAGAACGTGAGCGAGATATTCAGCATTGCGCGCAAGAATGCGCCTGCTGTGCTGTTCTTTGATGAGATTGATGCGATTGCGAAGAGCAGGGAGTATGGGAGGGGTGACGATGCGGCGGCGCGCGTGCTCAGCACCCTGCTCCAGGAGATGGACGGCCTCTCGCACGAGTCAAACGTGCTTGTTGTCGGTGCAACAAACGTGCCGCATATGCTTGACAAGGCTATCCTCAGGCCCGGGAGGCTTGACAAGATAATATATATGCACTTGCCTGATATGGAGGGCNGGCTCAAGGTGCTGCAGGTGTGTACCAAGGGGATGCCGCTGGGCAAAGATGTGGACCTCAAGGCTATTGCCAAGAGGACCGAAAGGTATTCCGGTGCCGACTTGAGCAACCTGTGCAAGGAGGCGACACGGCTCGCCGCGAAGGAAGCAATGGAGGCGAGCAAGATTGTCCCAGTAAGCATGGAATGCTTTGAGAAGGCACTCAAGGGGCTCAAGCCGAGCACTACAATAGCGATGCTTGATGACTATGAGCGGTTCAAGCTTGACTATGAGCGCAGGGTTGGCGAGGAGGTTGAGAGGCACAAGGATGTCACCTGGGACCAGGTGATCGGGCTTGACAGCGTGCGCACTATGCTGAAGCTGTCTCTTATACACATC
>JAOAKR010000064.1 GCA_026419815.1 Microcaldota archaeon
TGCGGCAATCGCATCACTCCTTATGCTCATTGGGTTCTCGCTTGATACGGATATACTGCTCACGGTGCGCATACTTAAGCGAGGCATGCGCGACCCGCGCACAAGCGCATATGAGGCCATGAAGACTGGAATTACGATGAGCTTCTCAGCCATGCTTGCGTTCTTTGCGCTTTTTGTGGTGGGCGAGCTTACAAACATAGCTATTTACCAAGATATTTCGCGTATCGTCCTGGTAGGGCTGTTCGGCGACCTTATAGGGACGTGGCTTCTCAATGCCGTGATAATGATATATCACGTGGAAAAGGGTGCTAAGAGTGCGGGAGTTGTTGTCAGATAAGCGTGTGCTTTTCCTGGTAGGGCTTGTTCTGCTCTCACTTGCAATCATATTTGTGAAAGGCATCAATTATGGCATAGAGTTTGAGGGTGGTGTGAGAATACCCATTACGTTTGACAGGGAGCTTACGCCTTCACAGATGGATGAGGTTGTGAGCATACTCAAGACGAGAATATCAAAGTTTGGCCTTTCACAGGTTATAGTCCGCCCGCTGCCGCCACGCGAAGTCCAGGTTGAGCTTGCCAAAGGCGATGAGTCCTCAATAAAGCAGATTGAGAAAATACTGCAGACGCAGGGAAGCTTTGAGTCGGTGATAAACAATAAGGTTGCAATGACAGGTGAAGACATACTCCCCGGCAGTATTGGTGAAGGCAGGATAACAACAGTATCAAAAACGGCCTACAGGTGGGAGGTTGACTTTGCGGTTACTGAGGCGGGTGCGAACAGGTTTGCGGCAGTTGCACTTGGCCAGGCCAACAAGCCAGTATACATGTTCCTTGACAGGCCGCACCACGCGCTCGTGCTGCTTGAGCCGAGGCATTTCCCACGCGCGCTTGACATTGCAACCGTGCTGGGCTCAATAACGGAATTCAACAGCATTGAGGGCAGCAGCCTCAAGGTTGTGATTGTTGATGACTGGGCCGTCAAGAGGGGCATTGTTGAGTCGGAGATTGCATCAAATCCGAACAGGACGGTGATATACTCATCTAACGCATCGTTTGCGGCTGATGTATCAGCAATTGCACAGCAGGCCGGTGCAACAACACGCGCATTGCCAGATACAGATATGGCTATCGAAGTGGTCCCGAGCCAGGCAACGGGCGATTACATAGTCAACAAGTGGAAAGCGATTGGGCTGCTTTCAGCACCCATACTTTCAGAAGGCCTTGCAAAGGGCACGCCATCTAGGCTTGTGAGCATCAGCGGCACATCAGAAAATCCAGAGGTGGCGCACAGCAATGCTAAGGAAATAAGGAGCATCTTGAGCGGCGGAAGGCTGCCAGTCAATGCAATCATAGGCTCGACGATAAGCATCCCGGCACCTCTCGGCAAGCAGTTCCTCGAGATGAGTGTGGTTGGCGGTGTGATAGCGTTCATACTCATAATCATATTCGTGTCACTCAGGTATGGCGAGCCGAGGCTGTTCATGCCCATCATCGTGATATCCTTTGCGGAGATTGTAATCCTCGTTGCGATAATCGGTGGGTTTGGCACGATAGATTTTGCTGCGATGGCAGGGATTATTGCAGCGATGGGTGTAAGCCTTGATGCGCAGATCATAATTACAGATGAGATTTTCAGGAAAGGCGAAAAGGGGATATCGAAAGAAGAGCTCAAGGAGCGCATAAAGGGTGCATTCTACATCATTACAAGGAACGTTGCAATCGCAATAATAGCGATGCTCCCGCTTTTCTTCTCGGGTGTTGTTGAGATTGTTGGGTTTGCAACATCCACAATACTTGGGGCACTTTTAGGGCTGCTTATATCCAGGCCCGCATATGCGGCATTGATAGAATCGCTCGGGCAAAATGCATAACAGCGCCTTGCATCTACGCGTTGGGATAAGCCTTTTAAATATTACTTATTTGAATACAACCTACTATTCAGAAAAAGAGTGATATTATGCCTAAAGCTCATTCGTCCAGAAAAGGGTCCCTCGCGTTCAGGCCGCGCATGAGGGCTACCAGGACTAACTGTAGGATTAGGAATTGGCCTTCATACGGTAAGCCGTGCCTGCTTGGGTTTGCGGGGTATAAGGCAGGGATGCTCCATTTCATTTATAATGAGGACCTGGCAACTTCGCCCGCAAAGGGGAAGGAGGTTGCGATGGCAGGGACGGTAATCGAAGTCCCGCCAATGCTCGTTAATGGTGTGCGTGTTTTGAAGAGGACACCGTATGGGTGCAAAATCATAGGCGATTTTTGTGCGAAGGATGCGAACGTCCTCAAGAAAGCCGGCATAAAGAATGCAAAAACAATTGACCAGCTCGATGGGGTAAAAAATGAGGTGTGCCAGGTGCGCGTGCTCGCGCTTGTTAACCCAGCTGCAACAGGGATAGGCAGCAAGGTGCCCGAGCACGTCGAGCTTGCGGTTGGCGGTGAGAGCATAGAGAAACAGCTCGAGTATGCAAAGGGCCTGGTTGGCAAGGAGGTTGGGATTGAGGAAGCGTTTGCCAAGGGCGATTATGTGGATGTGATAGGCGTAACCAAGGGTAAGGGCTGGCAGGGCGTAATCAAGAGGTTTGGCA
>JAOAKR010000065.1 GCA_026419815.1 Microcaldota archaeon
GCATAAGAGCCTGCGCCGTGCACAACAATGAACTGCACGCCCTTCGCGTAATACTCGCCTACAACTGCACAAAGCGAGTCTATAGCGGCCATATCAGGTGTCTTGAACCGAGACTTGTCAGTTATGACGCTCCCCCCGAGCTTAATTGCAATTGGCTTGTCCATAAGGATATGTTGCAGTGTAAAGTATTAAAGTGTGGGTTAGGTGCCGCTTATCCAAATATATGTTATGGGCGTGCGCCTGTTGTGCTTTAATGCGATGGCTCATATTGTC
>JAOAKR010000066.1 GCA_026419815.1 Microcaldota archaeon
GCTGGAAACCACATCTGCGGGGCTTATATCCTCCTTTAAAAACCCCTTATACCTGAAAGAAGTATGGTCGTGCACGAGCCCTTCATCTATAACTTTCTTGTATGCCCTAAGAGCAGCATATGTGTGAAGAGGCCCTTGGTTAAGGAGCACGTTATCAAAGCTTGCAACAATAACCTTTTTTTGCATGCTTCTTTTAGGAAAATATACAGCTTAAAAATATTCCGATAGGGATATTGGGTAGGTATCTGCTGCCTTGGCTGCGGTATGCAATAAATCTTATTAAGGATGGCCTGTTTAATTAGGGTGTGGACCCGTAGTCGAGTGGTTAAGACGTTCCCCTGACACGGGAAAGATCCCCAGTTCAATAAGAAAAGGGGGGTGCTCACGCCTTTCCTCATATCCAATAAGCATCCTGGAAATCTGGGCGGGTCCATACTAATTTGTTGAGATGTGCACATGCTAATACGTGTGAGGTGTTAATGCCTCCGCCCTGAACGTTTTAGAGTATCTCTCAAACAGCTCAAAAAACAGCCTGGTTGCCTCATTGTACAAATCTCCCCTGCTGTACTCCCCAAGGGCTGTGCAAAACATCTCAAGCGCGTGTATACCAGAAAAATCTTCATTTTTGAATGTGTTAAGAGCTGTAACCAGGCAGCTGGCATACCTTACCCCTTTTTCATACGATTGTGTATTTGGCCCTTTCTCAAGGAGCTTTGCCTTTTTTTCCAGCTCTGTGATTACATATTTCAAGACCCTGCCATCGTGCTGGGACGTTAAGTATAACAT
>JAOAKR010000067.1 GCA_026419815.1 Microcaldota archaeon
GCTCTGACTCTGCTATATTTTCGATTGGCAGGCCGTGGCAATCCCAGCCCCACCTGCGCTCGCACCTGTACCCTTTCATTGTCCAGTATCGCGGAAACAAATCCTTGCTCGTAAGCCCAAGGATATGCCCATAATGCGGGAGCCCAGTTGCAAACGGCGGCCCGTCATAGAATACGTATTGCTTATTTGCAGGCCTTTGCTCAACGGACTTCTCAAATATCCTGTTCTCCTCCCAAAAATCAGCCATCTTAAGCTCGATTTCCTGAGTATCCATTTTTTCAATCCCCTTTCTAGTGAGAGTGCATAATTAAAGCAAAGAGTGTTTTTATTTCTTTATCAATCTTGGAAAAAATGATGCGGCGGCCGGGATTTGAACCCGGATCCTAGGCTTTTTCATGCGCCAGGTTTTCTTTGGAGAGGCGCGCCCATGCGCGCCGCACCGAAAGAAAAACTGTTGGGAAGCCCATGTCCTAACCAGGTTAGACTACAGCCGCTTCTATGGCTTTTTTTAAGAGAGTAAAATTAAAAATCCTACATACTGCCCAAAGAAAAAAGCAAAGAAAAAAATCAGACAAGGCTGATTTCGATATGAACGGTATCAGGCACGCGGACACGCATTATTTGCTGGAGCACGCGCTCATCACCCTCTACG
>JAOAKR010000068.1 GCA_026419815.1 Microcaldota archaeon
GAGAAATATTTTCGCAATCTTCTCATTGCCATTAAGGTAGAGCTTCTGCTCTAGCACACGCTCCTTTAGTTCCATTTTATCCCCACACAGCTAAAATGGAAAAAAAAGAGTTATCTTCTTCTCTTGACAATCTTCATCTTTGAAGGAGTCAGAAGTATCTTTTCGTTGTCAATCCTTGCAATATCACCGCGTATCTCGCGCGCATATTCCTTGAGCTTGTCAATCACAGCTGTAAGGACCTTTTCGTTCTTGAGCATCGGCGTGATGTTGAGCAGGATGACGTTGCCGCTGTTCAGCTCGCTCTTGATTTCAGCAAGGACAGCGGTGTTTTCAAGCGCAACCGGCTTAACATATGCGCCTGTCTCCTCCTCCTCGGTAGCAAGGTTCTCAAGATCCTCTGAATCAAGGTACTCTTGAATGTTCATGTCCTTTCCGCCCAGCCCGAGTGCGTCAGTAAACTTCTGCAGTATACCCATTGTACCACCTGTCAACTATTTCTACAATAAATCTTATAAATATAAGAAAAGCTACACTTCATAAAAAAAGCTTTAGGTCGGCCAGCTGCTATTGCTCACAAAATATT
>JAOAKR010000006.1 GCA_026419815.1 Microcaldota archaeon
ATGCTGCTCCTGCCGCTTGAAACCGGCGCAATGCCCACAATAATTCTTGTGCTGCTCACATCAACCGTCGTAATGGCAGTATACCTTGAGGCACGTTTTCTGGCCGAGGGCGGGAGGCCAAGGCCGCGCACCGAGGACATTGCAACTGCAACCATATGGGCAATTGGGTATGCGGCAGTTTCATATATGCTTTATGGGATGGGGTTCCAGATGTTTGCGCTTGTCGCTCTCGTAATAGGCATAGTTTCATCCGTGTTTGCGCTCATAAAGAGGGACCTCACAAAGAGCATGGTCACTTGGGTTGCTCCAAATGGCATAATTGAGGAGGACATACTTGCGATAGATGAGATGGACAGGAAAGTTGTTGAAAAATACGGCTTGGAGCGCCTGCTCACTTCAGAGCAGATAAAGAGGATAAAGAAGGCTGGGCTGAAGAAGGTGCCTGTTTACGGCAAGCTGCCGCCATACATACCATTCATACTTGTGGGTGTGGTTGCAGCCGCTGCGCTCTCGCTTTTGCCTTGACGGCCCACCTAGCAAAAGATCATTCGTCCTTCTTGAATAAAAATGGGTTCCTGATCGCATTCGCCACGAATATTGTAAGTGTTATGGCCTCATTGCATTTCTCATTCAGGCACATAATCGTGATTTGGCCGTCTTCCTCAATTATCTCACTGTTGTGCGTAACCTTCATCATATTTATGGGGGGCAGGCCTTCCCCCAATTTCATAAGAATATTGAGCTGCCTCCCCATCTCCTCAAATTTGGCATAATCTTCAATCAAATCTTTAAGTTTGTTGGGCTCAACGGCAAATGCGCTGCCGTCCCTCTTCTTCCTCATGCAGGTAAGGTTCCAGCCTATAATCTTCCTGCTTGTATTCATTCCATCAGCCTCATCTTGCACAGTGTCTCAAATACCTCATTTCGCGCATCATCAAGGCCTTTCATAAATGGGCTTGCCGCAGTAGTGAACGCCGAAACAACGGAGCCTATGATGAGCATCGCGCCCGTAAGCGCCTTCGCCTCTTCAAATGCAGTTATAATGCATACCATCACGTATGCAGGCAGTGCACCTATGAGCACGTTGCCGAGCTGGCCAAAAAAGCTTTTTGTTATCTGCCAACCCTCCGCAGTGTGCATCCCTTCTATCGCAGCATCCCTAAACTTCTGCCTTGCAAGCATTGGGCGGGACTCAATATCCTTGAGTATGATGAAATTTTCCTGCGAGAGCTCGCGCATTGCAAGGCGCGCATAATCGCGCTCGCCGCTGCTGTACGCGCACAGGCCTACCAGCCCATCTGACTCAGCAATCACCTTGCACCTGTGGAACTCATAAATGTTTGCGGTAAACCTTTCGGCAAGCTTTCTCACTGGTTTGTTCCGCGCCACAAAAAAGCTATCCCCCATTTTTGAACACCTCATCCATTATGCCGCGCGCTTCCACACCCACGCTGTAATATGGGTCGTTGCACAGCGCCCTATACCCAAATGCTGCAACCACAGCAAATGTGAGCGCACCAAGCTCAAGCGCATTGTTGAACCTCTCAACCCAGCTTACAGCGAGCCAAAACGGTGCAGCCGCGGTTGCAAGCGGCCAGGTGTTGGCAAGATATAGCCTTGCCTTATGTATCAGGTCAATGCTTGCGAGCGCCCAGTATGAGCGCTTCTTGAACTCATCCCTTTCCTCGGGTGCAAGCGAGCGCACAAACGCCTTGAACCTTTCCACTTCAGCGGGCATTCTTTCCACGTGGCCGCGCGCAAACATAACCTGCACCTGCATTGTGGGGTCGCCATCCTCACCGGCAACTTCAGCGAACCTCTTAAGCGCGCTGAAATTGTGGATCCTGCGCGACATTGAAACAGCACTCCTGCTCAGCTGGTGCCGCGATAGCTCTTGCATGCGCTTATTTGCTAAAAATTGGTATATAAAGTTTATGCATAGCTACGGCAGGACCTTCCCGCCCTCAATCTTTTCCTTTACATAATCGCCAACAAACGTGAGCTTCTGGCCCTGCAACGCATCCTGCTCAATCTTCTTCTTGGTCTTGAGCACGGTGTTGAGCTCCTCAACCCACTCCTTGTGCCGTGATATCCAAGGGTATGAAAGCATCTCTTCGGCGCGCTTTATGTCCACATCTTTTGCGTTTATGGTGAGCTTCTTGAGGAAATCGTAATTCTGGATGTCGCCCATCGTCACGCCTATGAACCGCGCTTCTGGCGTTGCAAGGCTTTTTGAGAGATACGCAAGGTTCATTGAGCCGGTCTTTATTGCCCAGTAGATATACCATCCCCAAGCATCACAGTCAGTGAAAACATATATTGGCAGTTTCATATCCGCAAGCTTGCGGATGAGCCTGCGAGTGCCCCTTGATGCCTGCCCTTTGGGGGTTATGAGTATGCAGTTGTTCTTCTTCCAGAACTTGTCCTCGTTGAGCCTCTGCCACAGCGCATCCTTCTCCACCACGAGCACATAATCAGCATTAACCTCAAGGAACTCCATATCATTGTCAACATCGCTTGGTATCATCCAGCCGGACCTGCCCTGCTTGGACGCATCTATTATGTTCTCCTCGCCGCCAAACTTGTCCCTGATTATGAAATTGCCGGCCACAACGCCCTTGCGGTCGGTGGAGAGGTTGAAATCCTCGCGCTTGAGGTCCAGTGCCGCCTCAAGGTCCTCAATGAGCGGATTGGACTCCGCCTGCTCGCTGAACAGCTCCTCATCAACATCCTCGCCTATCGTGAACTTCAATTGGTAATAAAGGCCCCTGATTGATGTGTGCAGCCCTTGCTCAAGGAACGACTTCAGCTTTGATGCGATTGCCACGGTCTGCATAAACTTCTTTGCCTGGGATACGTGGACAAACGTCCTCTTCTCCTTTGAGTCGCCCAGGTAGAGCACGCCTGAATCCGGATCAACCTTTACGTTTGAGCGTGAGCGCACGGGCGTCATAAATGACGGGGACTCGTTCGCATTTATCTCCTGCACCATCTCCCTGCCCAGCGCGACAAGCCTCTCGTGCGCGAGCTGGGTTGCCTTGCTTTCCGAAGCTTTTGGTTGTTTTGCCATAGCACCACCTCACTGGTCCTCCTCGTCAAATTCTATCTTGCCTTCCTCCCCGGAAGCGCCACCCTCCTCCTCCATAAGAACGCGGGTCTTCTTGTCCTTCTTAGTCTCCTCGCTCTCAATGTCCTCCGCCTTGAACTTCTCAAACACCAGGAAAGCGAGCTTCTTCTCAAGCTCCTCCTTGTTGCCGGTGTTTGCAAGCAGGGGCAGGTTCTCCGCCAGAAGCTGTATGTACCTCATAATCGCCTTCCTCTTTGTTGCCTTGACCTCCTCGCGCACCTTGCCGGAGAGGTACTTCTGCAGGTCCCGCGCAACATCCATCACGGCAAACTTTATCTCGTCAAGCACCTCTTCCTCCGGAGATATTGACTGCTTGCCCGCCCCCGTATACGGGACGAACGCCGACACAAAATTGACATAAATCGTGATGGGCGATGCGTCAAACTCCTTTATCTCGTAGCGCTTCCAGTCAACATCGCGCACAGCCTTTGAAATTGCACAGCCGCTTGAGTCAAACAGCAGCGGGGAGCGGTTCGCAAACCGCATTATCTCTGCCGTGCGGCCGTTCTCAGTCTTCCTGCCGGCGTTGCCGCCGTATGCAATCGCAGCCTCAACTATGAACGGCACACCGCCGCGATATATCTTTGCTGGCCGGGAGCGCACCGACAGGAACTCCGGGTGGAGCAGGCTACGTAGCGCAATCTCAATCTGCTCGGCGCCCACCGGCCTAAGCGCCTCTGCGGATGGCGCAACCCATTTCACGCGCTTGAACGCATTGCACAGCTTCCTCGCGTCGGCCCAAGAGACTTCCTTGGGCGACTGCTCAAAGTTGAAGTCGGGCACCACACCTTTGAGCTCTTCAACCTTTGAGGGGGTGACCCGCGCAAGCTCGGTTGTCAGGAATGAGCTCACCTTGCGTGCTGGCGAGGCGCGCATCATCTCGTAAAGAGCGTGAGGCTCAATGCCAAGTGGGTGGGGCTGCACCTCAACCGGCCTCTGCGGCAGCACATCTGACACACGAGGGAACCGGATTTTCCTGCCCTCGGGGTCTGTGAATACTATCTCCATATGCGGGTTGGCGAGGGCTGTGCGCTTGAGGTATTCCAGCGGGCCGTACTCGCTCTTGTCATACTTAACATCTGCGAACTCAGCAGTTATCTCCGTGCCCCTGAACTCGCCCTCATACTCTGTGAAATCCGTGACATTGGGCTCGTTGGTCTTTACATTAACAGAGATGTTGCATTCGTATATTGTGCCGTCGCCCGTGGAGGCACGCACGTGCACGGGCTTGCCGCTTGTGAGCTGCGCGAACATCGTGCACCCAGTTGCACCTATGCCCTGTTGCCCCCTCTGCTGCATATACCTGTGGAACTTTGTGCCGGAAAGCATCTGCCCCAGTGCACGCCCAACGTGGCTCTTTGGGATGCCAGGGCCGTTGTCAGTCACCTTCACAAGGACGTGCTCATCTGGCAGGTTGGTGATTTTCACTGTTATTTCTGGGAGTATGCCCGCCTCCTCGCACGCATCAAGCCCGTTGGTCACATACTCGTGCACGACTGTCGTGAGTGAGCGCACCTTGCCCGTGAACCCGAGCATCTGCTTGTTCTTCGTGAAAAACTCAGCGACCGAGTGCTCCTTGTACTCGTGGAATATCTCGTCGGCCTCCTTTATGGCCAACTTAAGCTCCTCTCCATTCCCATTTTCATCCGCCATACAAACACCTTAAGCACTTGCACAGGAGCCAGCTGCCCAAAAGGCAACTGCGGCTTCCAATGCGCATTACTCTCTCCACAGCCGCATCTTGGCCTCCTTCACCCTGCGCCTGCCCGCCTCAAGCAGCCGGTATACCTTCTTGTGTGGCACGCCGGCGATAAGCTGGCTTAGCGCCTCAGACGCGAGCTCAACACCCTCTACGGGGCCTATGAGCATAATCTTGTCGCCAGTTATGGTTATGCTGCACTCTGTTATCTGCTCCATAACCTTCTTCGTGGAGCCGCCCGCACCTATCACCCGCGCCAATATCCTGTCCAGGCCCTCTTTTGTGCGCAAATGCTCGCTTAAATCTATTATTTTGAGCACAAAATCCTCAGAAAACAGCAAAAGCACCGTTTCCTGCTGGAACTTTGCGTCCGCCGGCCCAAGCAGGAGCGCTTGCAACACATCCTTTGCCTTCAGCTCCACGTACGGATCCTCGGCCTCAAACTCAACGACTTGCGCCTCAGGGTTGGGGATTACACGCACCCCCTTTTCCCGCAGCTGGAGCAGGGCCTTCCCCCCAAGCTTGCGGATGCTTGGACGGTCCGCACTGAGTATTTGCATCTTAAAATTGAGGGGCTTAATGTTTATAATTATTAATTATATAGAAACTCCGGCGTGAAAAAAGGGAATGTTTAAATACACTATGCTACACGGAAAGCATCCATATTCATAGGCGCGCGCGCCTCCGTGTGGAAGATGTAGCTTATGGTCTTGGCCATCTCCTCGCACTTGCCCGGCTCGCCGTGCATCGTGTATATGTTCCTGAAATTCTGGCCCATATCGCGAACAAACGCAATGAGCTGCCTGCGGTCGCTGTGGCCCGAGAAGCCTTCTATGGTCTTGCTCTGCAGGGCAACCTGTATGTTGCGTATCCTGCCCTGGTCATCGGTCACCTGCAGCTCCTTCTCGCCGTTCTGTATCTTGCGGCCTATTGATGTTGGCGACTGGTAGCCCACAAAGAACAGCGAGTTCTTCTGGTCCTCCGCCATAAGCTTCAGGTATTCGTTTGAGGGGCCGCCAGTAAGCATGCCCGACGGCGCAAGTATGATGCAGGGCTCGCCCTCAACAATGTCCTTGCGGTCATTCTTCACTGGCTCAAATATTGGGGACTCAAACGGCGACTCATCAGAGAGTATGCGGCGCTGGACACTTGAGCGCAGGTATTCCGGGTATGCGGTATGGAACGCCGTGGTCTCAAGTATCATCCCATCCAGATATACCTTGTACGGGAAATCCGCCTCCTTGCCGCGCACAAACTTCTCAAGCGTGAGCATCACTTCCTGCGACCTGCCCACGGAAAACACCGGGATGAGCACCTTGCCCCCGTTCTTAAGCGTGGCCATCGCCGAGTCAAACAGGTTTTGGTCGCGCTCGTACGAGCGGGGCATCACGTCATTCTTGCCCCCATACGTGCTCTCAATGAACAGCGTCTCAACACGGGGGAATCGCGTGTCTGCGGGCTCAAACAGCGTTGATGGTGTGTAGCGTATGTCACCTGAGAACACAATATTGTGCCTGCCATCACCTATGTGCAGGTGTACTGTTGAGCTGCCGAGTATGTGCCCCGCGTTCCTGAACGTGAGCTTTATGTTTGGCGTGACATCAGTGACCTCCTCGTAGTTTCGTGTTATTGTGTGTGCAACCGTCTTGCGCACATCTGAATCGGAATATGGGGGCTCCTTGCCCGTCATGTTCATGACTTTTATTATGTCAAACTGCAGAAGCGTCATAAGGTCACGCGTGGGCGGCGTGCAGAACACCGGGCCGTCATACCCGAGCCGGAACAGGTAGGGCAGGAACCCGCTGTGGTCGGTATGGGCGTGGCTTATTATTACCGCGTCTATGTCCTGTATGGCGAGGCCCGCACTGTCAAGGTACGGGTAGGCGCGGCTGGGGTCTGTGGTGTCGTTGTTCATACCCACGTCAATTATCACACGCTCCTTGTTCGTCTGCACCAGGAGGCACGACCTGCCAATCTCCTTGAATGCGCCGAGCGCAACCGCTTTCACCCACTCAACACCGCTCTCCTCGCGCACCACGTTGACCTTCTTGCCGAATGAGCTGAGGAACTTCTTGCGCTCGCCAGCGGACACTGCCTCAGAGCCGCGTATGCCCCTGATGATGTTTGAGGGGATTGTTGGTGAGCGCTGGACGCGGACCGCCCAGTGCGTCTTAACCATTATCTCCTTTAGGTTTGCGCCACCCTTGCCTATAACCAGGCCTGGCTTGAGCGCGTTAATCACAACCTCGCCGAACTCCGGGATGAACGTTATGTCGTTCTCGCCAACACCTGCCTCGGGCGGCACAAGCGAGCGTATAAGCGCAGTGGTCTCCTCCTCGCTCTTGCGGACCTCAGGGTCGCAGCGGATAAGTATCTTCTTGCGCAGGCCACGCGAGAGGTTCTTTATGTTTTCCTCGCTCTCGTAAAACGGCTCCGGGTTGGTGAGGTAGACGGCAACGTCAGGCCCCTCAAGCTCAAGCTTTGTGAACCCGCACGCGGGCGGGATTATCTCCTCTGCCTTCTTCTTCAATTCGTTCTTGTCCATCTAAAATGCACCTTTTATGCGGCATTGCTGCGTATAAAATGAATGGGAAATTACTGGCTCAGAATCGCTTCTATCTCTTCCTTGGAATACGCCTTGTAGCCCTTCGCCGTGATGGATACCAGGCTTATCCCGTCGCCGGTTGCAGCGTCGCGCTTCATCGCTATATTGATCGCTTTAACAGCAATTGGCAGGAGCTCCTCAACCTTCATCCCTTCCTTATAGTGGCTCTCAAGCACACCATACGCCACGGGTGAGCCGCTGCCGGTTGATGTGTATTTCTCCGAGGTTACGCCACCTATAGGGTCCAAGTTGTATATTGCCGGCCCTTTCTCATCATACCCAGCAACGAGCATCTGCACGAGGAATGGAAACCACTTCTGCTGGAACAGGATGTTTGAAAGCAGTGTTGATGCGGCACGCACCGTCATCGGCGTGTTATTCTGCAGGCGGTAAAGCTTGAGCTCGGCCTGCATCCACCTCACAAGCGCCTGCGCATCACCCACACTGCCAGCAATAGTGACCCCCATATTATCGTCAATCTTGTGTATCTTGTCGGTCTCCTTGTTGGCAATGAAATAGCCCATGCTCGCGCGCATATCGGCTGCCAGCACCACGCCGTCACGGCCCACCAACCCTACGGTTGTAGTCCCTTTCTTTGGGTCAAAATTCTGCTCCATCAAAAGCACCGCCATAAGCATTTGACTGCTTACAGAGAAATTAGCAGGTAAAGATAGAAAATAAAACTATTTAAAGCTATGCAGCCGCTGGCTAGACATTCACGGGCATTTCCTGCACCTGCAGGTATAATATTGAGATTAGGTACGCGGCATATATGAGCAGGAACAGGATGCCGCCTCGCCACGTAAGCTTGTTGTGCACCGCGGCAGCGTAGAACATAAGTATGTCGGCCACGAACGCAAACAGAAGTGCAGCTATGAATACCGGGAGCACGACAGGTATCGGGTTTATCACTGCAGCCGCACCTAAAACTAGGGTGAGGTTTGTTATGTTGCTGCCTATTGCATCTCCAAGCGCTATGCCGTAATGCCTTTTGCGGAGCGCTTGCAGCGCGATTGAGAATTCCGGGAGCGATGTGCCGACCGCAATTATGGTCGCACCGATGAAGCTCTGCGAGACGCCTGCACGCTCTGACAGCGCCACTGCTGAGCTTACCACAAAGCTTGCGCTCACAAGCACGAGGCCTATTGACACCACAAAGTAAAGGAATGACCAAAACGCCTCCTGCTTGGTCACATTTTCCCTTTTTTCGGCGCCCTTACCAGTCCTCATCGTGTAGTACGAATAGCCCGCAAACAGCAGGAGGAGCACTGCGCCATCTATAACGCCCAGTGAGCTTTTAAGCAGCAGGTTGCTGAACACTATGTATACCGAGAGGGCGGTTGTCAGCAGGAGTACAAGCCCGATATCGTCAAGCTCATCCTTGGTTATCTTGATCCCATAAATGGCTGCGCCTACACCGAGTATGAGGAGGATGTTTGCTATGTTTGAGCCGAATACGTTGCCTGCGGCGATTGCACCGTTGCCCGCGTGCGATGAGAGCACTGAGACTACAAACTCTGGCAACGACGTGATTACTGCAATGAGCAGGAAGCCGATTGCCATCTGGCTTATCCCGAAATAGTTTGACAGCTTGGCCGTGCTGCTGACCACTACATCAGCCGCCTTGGCAAGCACTGCAAGCGAAACCAGCAATGTGAGCAGCTCAATGATCATCAATACACCTGCCTATCATTATGTGCAACAACATATCTGTTCCGACCCATCCAATGCCCCGGCCACCGCCATATGCACGCCCCCTATTTTTTGGGGGGCTTGCTGCGCGCGTCATCAATTATTGCAAGCCACGAGTCCCCAATCTTGCAGAGGTAATTGCCAAATGTCTTGCTGAGAGAGACAACCATCGGCCTGTATTTCTGCCTGCTATGCTCTGCGATTATGGTCTGTCTCTCAACCTTAACCAGGCCGACACGCTTGAGCCGCGGCAGCACGCGGTTGTAAAACGTTGCCTTTGATATTGAGTTCGCGCGCACAAATGCGGACAGCTCTTTCCCCTCAATCCTGTGCCTTGCGAGCAGCTCCTGCATAAAACGGGTTGCGATATCGTTATAAATCGGCTGGTACTTCTTCGGAAACACGAAGTTTATGAGCTCCTCAAGCGTCCAATAGTTACGCAGTGGGTTCTCACCCTCATCCTGGAACTTGCGCAATTCATCGGAATAGTGTGGAGGCAGGTAAAATGATTCCTTGCTTGGTATGCCCCTCGTTGATATTGACTTCTTCTGCACATTGGCTTGGGGCGGCTCTCCACTCATGGTTTACTATATAGGTGATAAAGAATAAAAAGGTGGCTCGTGCACCCACGTCAAAAAGAGGCAAGACATGCAACTGCGCCTATGCGCCTGCCCCTGCCATCTTTGAGCTCGGTGCAGGCAAATGAGGCCTCACTCTGCTTCCCCTTCTTTACACGCAGCACGACCTTCTTCAGGCCGCCTGACCTTGCAAGCAAATGCCTGCGCACCTGCTTGCGCTGTGAAGGCGCAACGAACGCGTCAATCTTCTTGGAGAGGATTTTCTTGAGCGGGAGGCCGAGCATTCTCGCAAAATGGCCGTTTGCATACGTAATCTTGAGCTTACTATCAACTGCGCATATCGCCACAGGCACAACGGAAAGCAGTGCACTGTTGAGCTGGCTGCATTCCTTAAGTGCCTCCTTTGCGGACGATTCTGCACTTATGTCCTCACCCGCCAAAAGCACGGAGTGCACTTTCCCATCCTTGCCCCTTACGGGGGAGATGCTGATGAGGGCACTTTTTTCGCCATCCTTGCCAAGCGCCAGCGCAAGCTTGCGGGCTTTCCCAGAGACTGCAGACTTGAAGGCATCAATAAATTCCTTGCGCACGCCCCTCGGGATGAACGTCGCTATACCCTTTCCAAGTGCGGCATTCTTGCCGATGCCAAACACGCTGGCCGCCGGCCCGTTAAGCGAGATTATGCGGCCGTCAGCGCCGAGCACGAGCATAATTGCAGGTGTGCCGCTGAAATATGCCGCTGAAAGCGAGCGCTCCTCATCAAGCTCATTTTGCGCAAGTGTTTCCCTTGTTATGTCTTTTGCAACAAGCAGCAGAAGGCCCTGCTCGCCTTCGCGTGCGGACGGCTTCGCTTCAACTGAAAGGTAGGATACCTTGCCGTTTGGCCCGGCAAGCCGGAGTATGCACTGGTGCGTGTTGCCGGACAGCAGTGATGCAAGCACCTTTTGGGAATCTTTCTGCACAAGCTCCCCTAACAGCTTGCCCTTGAGTGAATCGCGTGGTGCGCCTGCACTGTCCTCAAATGCCCTGTTTGCATATGCAATCCTGCCGTCCCTGCCAACAAGCGCCACAGGGTCATGCAGGCCATCTATGAGCGATGCGTATGCGGCCTCGCTGGATGCAAGGCGTGATGCAAGCACATCTGATTGGTCAAGTAGGAGGTTTATGTGCGAAGTGAGCGGCTCAAGTGCCGGTGTGTTGCCCAAGCGCACGCCTTTCTTCTCACCCGAGAGTATGCTTTTAAGCTCGGATGAGATATGCGAGATTGGCTTAAAGAGCCAGAGATACACCAGCGCGAGCAATGCCGCGCCAGTGAGTACGCTTGCCGCAAATGCGAGGAGCACTATTTTTTCAAGAGAGGCGGAGGCGTACGGCTCGCTTGCCTTTACCAGGACCGCATCATAGCCATAAATGTCAGCCAGCATAAGGTAACCTACAATCCCGTCAGGTGTGGCCACAAATGCACGCCCGCCATCGTCAAATTCAAGGCCTTCCGGGGGCGCGTATTCGTCAAGCGAATATGCTTCCACTGCGCCCCCAGGGCTCGCCACGGCTTGGAACTGCTGGAGGTCATACTTGCGTGCGAATATGAGCACACCTGACTCTCCGGTAATCCTTTGTGAGGATACCTGCAATGGGCCTTCAGAAGTCAGCACTATGCCTGAGAGGGAGGGCCTCCCGTCCGCAAGGAGCAGTGGATCACGCTCGCTGAGTGCACACAGCTCTGCTGGGACTCCTGTTGCCTTGCCTGCATCGGGGTCATACCCGGTTGAGAACTGCAGCCTGTCATCAGCGCTGAATATGCACACGTAATCTACACCAAGGCGCGCAAGCTGCTGGGCATTGAAATTTTGGCGCGTGAACTCTGGGTCAGGCGATTCCGCATATGCGCGCATGCCGTCCCACTGCGCGTATGCGCTTGCCGATGACTCAAGCTGCGAGAGCGAAAGTGCATTCATATGCGCGGATACAGAGAGCATATGGCCTACTGCCTGGCGGGCCGTATCGCCAGCATCTGCCGACAGAAACGGCTGGCCGACCACCAGCGCAAGGCCGGCGCACAATACTGCAATTAAAATAAGCGAGAACACAAGCCGGTTTCCCAGACTCATAACGTGCTCTCTCAGCCAAGTTATATAATATTTGGCGCGGTAAGTGCGTCATGTCAAGCGAGGGCGGCGTGCTCAAGGAGCCAGGGAAGGCGGCTGCAAAGGGCGAGGCATTCAAGGAGAAGGATGTGCTAGGCGCATCACAGAAGAAGCACGCATACATCTCAGAGAGCAAGAAGGTGCAGCGCAAGGAAGTGTTTGCGATGCTTTCCGGGTTCAAGCAAAAATGGGTTCGGGGGCTGCTTGGCGCGCTCAGGCGCCTGCTTGGCTAGAAATATGGGCTTAATTATGCTTAGAGGCTGCAGGGGCTCTTGGAGGCATTCACATTCCGGCTAAGCACCAGCATTATGCAGTGGCGCTTTTGCTTGCGGCCAACTGCATATCACACATTCTGCATTTTCCTCTTGAGCTTGTCTATGGCGGCGCGGACGGCAACCTTCTCATCTGAGGTTATGTTATCATCCTTAAGCACAACGTTGAGATACATCTCCTCAAAGAACTTCAACGAGCCGTCCCTGCTCTTTGAGAATGCACGCTTGAACCAATCGGCCGCCTGCTCCTCATCCCCATCAAGAAGGTAGCACAGGCCGATAAGGCAGGCAACCTCAAAGTCCCCATTGCGCAGGAATGCCTCCTTGAAAGAGTCTATAGCCTCTCTAAACCTAAACATCTTCATATGCACGTAGGCCCGCCCCATAAGTGGCTCAACCATATTTGAGTCCAGCTTGGCGGCCATATCAAATGCAAGCAGCGCCTCATCATACTTTTCCATCCGGAAGAGTGTCATCCCCTTCATATACCAGGCGAGGCCCTGTCTCGGCTCAACCTTGCTTGCATCCTCATACCAGCTGAGCGCCTTCTCGTAATCTCCCTTCTCGTAAAACTCGTTTGACCTTGCGATTATCTCCTCGTACGCCTTGTCAATAGGCTGGTCGTCCCCCGCTGGCATAGCACTAAATTTGCGCTCAAGTATTATATAGGTTCGGGGCGGTATATGCGCATGCACTGCAAAAGGCACCAGCAGGGCAGGCACGTCATTTATGCCCTGTGCGATAAGGAACTGATAGGGAAAGTGCTACGTGAAGGAAACATTGTTATTGACTTGCACACACACTCACAATTCTATATCGGCAATGATGAAATTGGGCCCGATTTTGAGTCAATAAACGCGGTTGGGGAGCAATCTGTGCAGCTGCTTATTAATATGGGCCTCCTGAAAAGGGGGCAGGAAAAGAAGGTGCAAGGGGTCCCATACGCGCAAGTGTACAGGGTTTAGGGAAACTGTTATTTCCTCAGTGTGGCCCTGAACTTCTCAAAGTTTTCCTCAGTAAACTTTGTCAGCACCGGTACCTCAACCTTAACGCCATGAGCGGCCTGCCAGCCGATATACACTATGTAAAGCCAAAAGAGCGTCCCGACAATACCAAAGGTCAGGATGCCAAGCAATGTGCACACCACGCCAAGCACGATTGCGTGGAAGCCGTGCCACTCCGCCTCAGTGTCATCTTTTGCGAGCAGGTAAAGCACAAGGCCGCCCAGCCACACAAAAAAGTACGCCAAAAACAGCTCAAGCCTTGCCTTTGGCTTGTCCTCCTCAATTGTGAGTTTCTTCTCAACTGGCGCAGCGCGTGCTATCTCGCCCACAACTACCATCTCACTCTCACCGGTGCCGTGCGTCAGCTTGCGCGACTCGTCAAGAAGCTTGCCACGTATGGGCGGCTTCCTGGAGGTTGCCTTTTCGGCCCTTGCCTTCTTGCTTGCCAAATCCCCTGGCATAGCAAAAAGATGGCACTGATAAAATATAAGCTTGACTTCTGGCCATAAGTATTGCCTGCCCAACAAAACCTGGGCACACAATGCCAAAACAATATAGACGTGCATATGCAGGACAAGGCGAATGCTTTCATTTGCCAATGGGAGGCTTTGTGTTTGGCTTGCTAAAGCAGCTTCAAGTGGCCGGTTATTGCATCTATATCCGAGGCCTTGGCAGGGCCGATTGCAAGCGCAGTGATCGTGCCAGGCTCAAGCTGCGTAAGCCCAGCGTCGCGTATGAGCGCACACGGAAGCGACTTCTTGGCAAGTGAGTATATCTGCTCAATCTCCGCAAGGGATGCCTTGAGCGCAACCTTCTTCTCACCCTGCATTTCCCAATCAGAGACCAGGCGCGGGAATTTTTTCTTGGCCATCTCATACGAGTGGACTGCCGCGTGCGCACCCTGCGCGACCGCCTTGCCCTTGCCCATCCGGATGTCCGAGCGTATGATGATGGCCTGCTTGACTTCTTCCACGGGAAACTATCCGCGCTAAATATTATATGCATTGCAAGGCCATATGCAGCGTATGGACGGGCTCAAGGAGCTCATAAGCGAGCTGCGCAAGGTTGAGGGGCTGCGCACAGAAAGCGCAAGCGCACTTAAAAAGTCGGGCAGCCTGGTGCGCAAGTGCCCATCTCGCCCCCTGGATTTCAGGGTGGGTGCGGTGGACGCCGGCCTGGTTGCGCAGGAGTTCCACGCGTTTGACCTTGTGATTGTTAAAGCGGTTGGCGCGGTTTTTGAGTACAAAAACGGCAAGCTTGATGGGCACAAGTATTACCCGGGTCCGTTCCCGAAAGAGAGTGTTGCAACCAACGGCTCAATGGACCTCCTGGAGCTCAGCCAGTACAGGAACATCGTGCGCCTAAAGCACGAGATTGCACTTGCAATTGAGGTTGCAAGGGAGTGCGACCTTATGCTCGTGGACGGGAGCTTGGTGCCGCTGCCAAGCGACAAGCCCGCCAACAAGGAGATGCGCGCTGAATATGATGAGCTCATCTCACTTTACATAAAGTTGTTTGAAGAAGCAAAGAGCAAACTGGTAGGCGTGATAAAGGACAGCAGGAGCAAGCGCCTGCTTGAGGAAAATGCGCACATTGTCGGGCAAGACGTAATTGCAAACAGCACAGATAGCACGCTGCTGGACCTTGTGCTTGAGAAAGGCGAAATGACTGCACCAATCCCTTACTCAAAAGACGCCAAAGCAAACCAAATACTCAAGGACCTTATGCCTTATTCCGCAGAACTTAACGTCTCATATGTTAAGGCGGGGAAGAATGACCGGCCGCTGCGCGTTGAGTTCTTTGGGGAAGGGGAGGAAGTGCTGGGCAAGCTTTACCCGCTGTGCAGCATCAATGAGAATTATTCTTACCCTTCAGTATTGATAGATGTAGACTTAAGGGCAATGATCAGCCAGCAGGATGCCGAAAGGATATACCACGAAGTGGAAGTTGCACCGTTCCTGCGCGGCTCGCGGCTGCTCCGGCGGGACAGCAGGCCGTTCAGGCATTGATTTTACGAATAGGCTTCCGCCGAAAACCAAGCGTTATAGCATAAAAGCTTATAAATGTTCAAAACAAAGTTAAGACCGTAGCTCCACTCCGAGTTTGCGGCCGAAAGGCCGCTGTGCGAAAGCACAAATACGCCACCGCCAGTCCAATGGGCTGGCCTAATTTTCTCCTATGGAAGGCCATTAGCGCAAGCGCCGCCCTGCCCAACAGGGAGTGTGAGGAACCTTGGCTCCCTTGTGGGCGCCACGTGCCAGCACCATACGCCCAGGCAGGCACAATGGAGCGGTTAACGTGTGCGTGAGGAATATGCCGCAATGCCCAGCACAAGGCCAATAATCGCGGCAGTGCCACAGCACTCCGGGGACGGCTCCTCTCTCACACAGGTGCCTTGCGAGCACAAATAGCCGCCTCCGCAATCTGAGTCCCGCATACATCCCTCTGCCTGAGCAGGCAAGCCGCCCGGCTGCGGGTATTCCTGTGAGCAAGCACCTGAAACACAGGAATTGCCCGTCCCCGCGTATACGCACTCATAGTGCTGTGTGCAGGGGTAGGCAGGAGGCATTTCAAGCTCAGCACTGTATTTTCCGATTGGCTTTGAGCCGTCAACCTTATCGTAGAATTCCTGCGTGGTTATCGTGAATTCGGCGGGCGCCCTCTTCCCAGTGGCAGGCACATACGCATACATCCTTATAGTGGCGCCATACTCGCGCGGAGGATACGGCACATAAACCGCGCCGTCACTCAGTGGCACGTCATATGAGTATGAGAGGTGCGAGTTCTCGCCGCTGAACTCAACCTCAACGCGAATAACCGCGCCTGCAGTTATCCTGTTGCCGTCCTGGTCGCGCAGGTCAAGCTCAACACCGCTCCCGTTTAGGGCCTCAAGGTCGGGGCGCAGGCTTGATGCGCCGGCACCGTTGCCGGAATAGCCTATTGGCTCACCCATATCCCACCTGCCGTTGGCATTTACGTCCTGGTATGCACCGTGCATCACAAATACCTTGTCCAGCTGTGTGAGCCTTGTGTCCTTGTCATAATACTCGTAGAGCGGTGCATAGCCCGAGGCGTTCAACGCAACGTAAAGGTCGTGCAGTGTCTCAACATTCCTCACGCCCCTGCCGTCGCCGAAATCGCGCTTGCCCTTATACGCATCCCATAACGTCTGGATGGGCACAACGATGAAATCGTCATCAATCCCTCCGCGCGACTGCGGGGAATCACGCAAGTCAACAAGCAGCGATGCAATCGCCATCTCCTCCATTATGCTTGGGTCGCTATACTCATTCGTTTCCCTGAACACTTTCTCCCTAATTTGGTAGTTTGGCTCAAGGTCAAATGCGACACCGCGTATCCTGTACAGGTCGTAATCTGGGTTGTCCTTGTAGTAGTTCTTCATCTCCCACGCGCAGTATTCCGCCCAGCCTTCCAGAAGCCCGAAGCCGGTATCTGGGTTTGTATAGTACCCGCCGTGGTCCTCACCGGAGAGTGATAGCTGTCCATTATAAATCTCATCCTGAATGTGGTGGCAGTACTCGTGGTAAATCGTGTCCTCAACATACGGCGAGGCCAGCTTAGAGCTCTCTGGCAAAAGGTACATGCCCGCCCTGTTGCCGGCAGTGGCGCTTGACTCAGCCCAATGCCTGTTGCCCTTCGGATGGTTCACATATACGCGCTCTGGGGCTGTTTGCCTTATGCCGAGCACATTTTCCTTGTAGTCAACTGCCTTCTGTACCGTCACATAAACCTTTGCCGCGCCAGGCATGCCTGCAACCTTGTGGCTTGTAAGGTCAATTTGATAGTTTGGCAGCTGAGGGTTAGTAACGCCCACATTGTCATCATAAGTGTATGCAAGCTGGAAGTCCGGGTAGCTCTCCACAAGGAACAAACGGCCGGCGGACTCATTGAACTTTATGGTTATGTCAAGATGGCTGCCTGGCTGGAATGCCTTAGGGTCGTCCCAGGTGAACTTGCCCTGCGCATCGGTTGAGAGATAGCCGTATGCAAGGTTGCGGGAATCCTTTACTGAGATTATCTCTACCTGCACAAGCTTGAGCGGCACCTTCTTTCCGTTTGTGTCATAATAGAATACCTCGCCATTTATTACGGGGGATTTGCACTGCTGGCTGTTTTCGCACCCAAGCGGGCACTGCTCCTGCCTATATGTGCACTCGCCGTTGTCCGGGTTGCACGCACCTAGCGTGTTCATCACCCCGTTCTCGCACTTGTCTGGGCACTCAACGCTCTTGCACTTGTCCTGCTGCTGTGCCGGGGGCGGGCTCCTGCAGTCAATCTTGCTGAACGTCTCACCGCCAGAAGGGCAGTTGCACGAGCAGTCAACTATGCCCTCGCTCCATTCAACAGCAACAACCGCTGCGCACTCGTCTCCAAGCTTTCCCTTGCAATATAGGTTGCAGTATTCAAGGTATTCCCTCTGGCCGTAGCAAAACCTCTTTTCAGCGGGCTGTGCAGGGGATGGCGCAGCCGCACCGCAATCGCTCACGCATTTCTCCTGGACAGGCTTGCAGTATTTCTCATTCAGCGACTCATAGCACTTTGCTTCCTTGTCCCTGCAATAGTCATCCAGCTCTGAGTAATCCGCTTGTATCTCATTCTTGCTCATGCAGTCCATATACAATGGCCCACAGCTGCTTTCCATCTCAGAGCGGTATGCTGCCCCTGGCACATCGTAATACTGCGAGCCCTCACTGCGCACACCATACTTGCATCTCCTGTACTCCCATATGCAGTCAAATGCGCACTGCTCCTTTTCAGAGAGCTTCTCATATGCACTCATATCCTCAAGCTTGCAGTAGGATTCGGTGCAGTCCCATATCTGGTAATCTGGGTTCTCACAGTTGAGTGCGCAGCTCATATAATCGTAAATCGGTGCGGCATACCCAACTTGGAATGCGAGTAGGAAGATTAAAAGCACGTATTTCATAATTAGGTTAGCACTGAAAGTGTTAAAACCTGTGTTGCCGCATCCCCTAAATGCGCCGCCTAAGCCAAGCGCAATCAGCTGCAGCCCTGCTTTCGGCCCCTATTGTCTCTAGGCACTACTTTATCTAAGATGCGCCGCTTGCGCAGCTCATTGTACAGGCTGAAGTAATGCATTGTGAGGTCAGTGCGCGATTTTAGGCAGTGCATAAGGCACGCGTCCCGCCCCATCTCAACAAGCTCACCGTCGCTCAGCTGGCACCACTTGGATTTCTTGCGCTTGTGGTATGAATGGGGGATGACTTTGTCCAACAGCTGGCGATTAGTCAGCACAGTGTAAAGCCTGCTGAATTTGGCTCCCAGCTCAGAGCGTTGAGTGATGCCGTTGCTTGAGCATAGTGCCTTTGCAGCATCCAAAAGCTCGTCGTCGCCCATCTTAGACCAATGCGCCACCGCTTTCGTTTTTAGGCCCAGTGCATCCAAAAGCCGTCGATACCTAAGCGCGGAGTAGAGCTTTGGGTTGCTCTTGCAAAGCTCCCCTTTCATCCTTATCCCGTTATTTGTGCAGTATTCCTTTGCGATGTGCAGCAAACGGTCATTATTATGTGGCCAACGAACGGGGGCGCTTTTGTTGCGTGAGTGCGGAATGACACTGGATAGGAGCTTGCGCCTGTTCAGCACGACGTAAAGGCTCGCATCACTGATGAAAAGCTGCATACGACTTTTAATATCATTGCGGGCGCAAAACTGCAGCGCATACTTAACAAGCTCATCATCGCTCATATTGAAATAAAACCCGCGTGGCTTGCGCATTATGCCTTCGGCCATTACATCAGGGAGCTTATGTGAAACTGAAATCCGAGTATCTTGCTTGTGGGCTTGCATGCTATAGGAAAGAAAAACTGCACTTAAATATGTTGCGATTGCGCACGCGCCCACTTAAAGTACTTGCTGTTAGCAGATGCCCTGAACGAAAGGATTGCCGGTACTGAATATGGATGCGCCTTCTCAATGAATGCGCGCACCGCCTTTTCCTTCCCAGGCAATGCTTTCGCAAGTAGCACCCATTCGCGCTGCTCTTCAACTTTGCCCTTCCACTCATAGATGCTTGACACTGCAAAAATGTTTATGCACGCCGCAAGGCGCTTCTCAACTAACAGTTTCGCTGCACTGCGCGCGGCCTTCATTGACGGGAACGGCGAGTAAACAAGTGAAATGATTGCCATGCCTGCACCGCATACACTTATGCAGCAACATAAAAAAAGATTGGGCATCACCAAAACCAAAAAAGAAAGCCGAGGAAGGGAATTGAACCCCTCTCTGCCGGTGCCCGCACCAGTTCCCTAAGGGCTACCTGGGGATACGAGAGGGCAAATGCGCCCCTCGTCTGCAGCCGGCCGCATAGCCAATCTGCCACCTCGGCGCGGGGTCCCCACCGCGACCCCGCACCCCGCGGGAACCAACGATGGGGGGTCCCCACCGCGACCCCGCACCC
>JAOAKR010000007.1 GCA_026419815.1 Microcaldota archaeon
GCTCAGGGCAGTTGAGCTTGACCAGGTTGAGGACGGAAAGGTCACAATTGTGGGCACTGATGCAGACGCAAGGTATCAAAAAGGCGGTCAGATGCCGCTTGGCATCTATGTAGAGGTTGCAGGCCGCAAGATGCAGAAGGACTTTGAGCAGATTGAGATAAGCGAGGAGGATGAGAAGGCAATAAAGGAGCTGGCGCGTGACCCGCAGATAATACGCAGGATTGCACACTCAATCGCATCAGGCATATATGGCCACGAGAAGATTAAGGAGGCCTTGTGCCTGCAGTTGTTCGGTGGCACGCGCGATAAGGTGCTGCCCGGCGGCGCGCCCATAAGGAATGACATACACCTGCTCCTGATTGGCGACCCGGGCGCAGCAAAGTCAAGGATACTGCAATACGTGACTGAGGTTGCGCCTAAAAGCGTTTATGTGAGCGGGAAATCAGTTACCGGTGTCGGCCTGACAGCGAGTGCAGAGAAGGATGAGCTTGGGGACGGCGGCTGGGTGCTCAAGGCGGGCGCGCTCGTCCTCGCATCAGGGGGCATTGCAGCGATTGATGAGTTTGATAAGATAGATGACAATGAGCGTGCAGCACTGCACGAGGCGATGGAGACCCAGACGGTAAGCGTTGCAAAGGCGGGCATTGTTGCAAAGTTCAGGACAAAGACGGCAATAATAGCGGCTGCAAACCCTAAGTATGGCAGGTTCGACCCGACCCAATACCCTGCGGAGCAGTTTGACATCCCGCCAACCATACTCAGCAGGTTTGACCTGATATTCCCGATATTTGACGTGCTTGACGAGGAAAGGGATAGGGAATTGGCGAGGCACATACTTAATGCGCACGCAAGCGTGGCTGAGAAAAAGGAGGATGAGAAGGTTATACCACGCGATATGCTGCGCAAGTACATCGCATACGCACGCAAGAACATCTCGCCAACACTCACCGCAGCCGCAATGGATAGGATACAGGAATACTATGTACAGATGAGGAAGCTTGGCAAGAGCCAGGGCGCTGTCCCAGTGACTGCAAGGCAGATTGAGGGCCTTATCAGGATGAGTGAGGCGGCCGCAAAGGCGCGGCTGAGCCAATCGGTTGAGGTTGAGGATGCTGAGCGCGCAATCAAGCTGTTTGACTATTCGCTGCACCAGATTGCGATGGATGCAACCACTGGCAAGCTTGACATTGACATAATCGCCACGGGCCAGCCAAAAGCGAAAACCGAAAAGTTCGTGCTCATTATGAACATCATCAAGAGCCTCGCCGCCAAGTATGACATGATTGATGTGAATGAGATAAAGAGCGCGGCACGCGAGTTCAACCTTGATGATAATGAGACCGCCCGGATCATAGAAGCGCTCAGGGACAAGGGCGAGATATACATACCAAAGAATGGCTTTGTCAAGCCTGTTGATAGGAAATAGGGTGAGGCCCCGCCATATTGCATCACCTCGGATTTGGACAATGGCAGGCACTCTGCTTTCCTTTGGGATCCTGCGGCATTGCTTCCCAAGATGGCACAATCAAAGGTTAGTGGAGTATATCCGCATTGTGTGATTGCTCATAAAAGGCACAATCAAGGGTCGGGGGATATCAGTAGTGCTGTGCAAATCTCAAAAGAGGCCAAACTAAATGAAATGATACTCCTGCACCTGTGACTGTCCATAAAAGAGGCACAACCCATTGCAGCTTATATAAATGCAATTGCATATATGGGCGATGAAAACCGTGCTCAGGCTCCTTGCACTGTTCATCGCGGCGCAGGCCATAGGCGCAGCAGCTGCACTCCCGTACCTTGAATTTGGCTCTCCGGTCACTTATATGGGCTACGGAATTGACGACCTGTTCTTCATCATTGTAGGCATAGCGTTTGCAGTTCTGTTTATGCTTGCAGTGGTAAAGTTCTATAAGGGCGAGCTGCTCTTCCGCGTGATGGAGCTTGTGGTTGTGGCATCTGCAACGTTCATCGTCTTTTACGGGCTCGGCACATACCTCGGGCTTGGGGAGGCGCCGGCGGCGCTGGTCGCGCTGGCAGTTGCGCTGTCAAAGCTCTTGTGGCCCGGCGCGCGCAACATCACCGCAACTCTCTCAAGCGCCGGCGTCGCAATAATGTTCGCGATGTTCCTCTCCTTCCTTGAGGCCATCATCTTCCTGATAATTATGAGCGTATATGACTATGTTGCGGTGTTCATCACTCGGCATATGGTCACGCTTGCCAATGAATTTGGCAGGCACAATATGTCCTTCTCAGTTGCAGCGCAGGAGAAGCACCTACGCATCTCAGAGGCGGTTGACTCGCGGGGCAGGGTGCGCCAGGTGCTCCAGGAGAAGACTGAGCGCCTTGAACTTGGCACGGGCGATATAGCGCTCCCGCTGGCATTCAATCTCATTGTGCTCAAGGATATGCTGGTTTACGGCACCGGGCCGGCGCTTGCAGCATTCCTAGTTGTTGGGGTATTCTCCGCAATTGCTCTTGCACTGGTGCTCGCATACGTCCGCATAAACCGCGTGTTCCTGCCCGCACTGCCACCCATACTGTTAGGCACAATCACAGGGTATATGCTGGGCTATGTGAGCGGGATAATTTACTGATTAAAAGGGAAAATAAGCTGTAAAATTATGCACGGCCCTTTGTTGCCGCCGCACCACCTTTCGTTGACACCTCAATCCTCGGCGGGACGAGCGGGGGCGCAAGGTTTATTGCACGGGCAACGAATACTCCGTTAACCCCTGAAGTGAAATTTATCAGGTTCAGGAGCGGCTGTGCAATCTCAGGGGATATTTTCTTCTCCATCCTCCACCCTTCCTCAACCTTCTTTGCGCCAGCAACCGTATCCTTTGCGTATACGGTGCCCCCTATTTTTAGGTAGCCAACATTGTCAGCATAATTCACCGTGTACGTGAAGTCTATTGCAAAATCATCATTGACCGCCTTTATGTCGTCAATGTTTATGTTTATGTTCAGGCCGCTTATCGCGGTGTCCTTCTCCCGCTTTGCCTCAACATAATTCAGCTTTACTCCCCTAAACTCTACCATCCATAGCACCTCATCGCATATTCCTACCATATGAAAATATATTAACTAAACGTTTTGGTAGCGTGACACCTCAAACGAAGTCATACGTGAGGACTGCTCCTTTATCTCGCGCTCCTTGAGCTCTATGTATGCGTGGACGAAGTCCTCACCGAGCACTGGCGCCAGGAACTCGCTGTCGCTCATAAGCGCGCTGAGAGCCTCGGCAAGCGAGCGCGGCGGGGCAACGTCCTTGCTGTCGTCAAACGCAAGCTTCTTTGAGATGCCGTCAGCACCTGCGGCTAAAAGCGCTGCGTATGCGACATAGGGGTTCAGCGACGGGTCTGCAAGCCGGTACTCTATGCGCTTGTCAACCTCACCCCTAATTGCTTTTGGCACCTTAACGATACCATCAAGCGCGCGCATCCTGTCAATGTGCACCTGCTCCTTGTATGACGCTGTTGAGGGCAGCATAAACGCGCTCAGTGCGCGCGCGTGGTCCGCCAGGCCGGCCATAAAGTAGCTGCCGTCCTTTGACAGGCGCTCGCCGCTCATATCCAGGAAAACGTTCTCATCTGACTTCCAGGCGCTTATGCTCACGTGCGCCTTGCTCATCGGCTCCTCGTTCATAAGCTTGGGCGCAAACGACGCAATCGCGCCGACAAGCATTGCTGAATTCTTCGCCAAATGCTTAATCGTAACGAAGTCGTCCGCAGCCTTCAGCAGTGGTGCAGGCGCAAGCGCGACCTCGTGCTGCATCCTGCCCTTCTCGTGGTGCATTGAGTATACCTCCACACCGGTAAGGTCTGCATAATCGCCCACCTGCAGGCGCACCGCACGGCCTATATCTCCGTTCATCGTCTGGAACCTGCGCATTCCCTTCTCAAACTCGCCGTCATACTGGCTCATCGTGAGCTCACGCGAGTCAAAATACGCACCGTAGCTGAACTTGGACGCATCTGTAAGCAGCGAGTCAAGCAGGTAATAGTCAAGCTCTGCGCCTATGCGGAATGCCAGCTTAAGCTTTTGCTCAAGCGCCTGCGCTTTCTTGAGCATTGTGCGCGGGTCGTTTTGGGCGTTTGTGCTTGCAATGAGCCGGACGGAGCTGGGTTCCCAAGGGATAACTGCGAATGTTGATGGGTCAGGGGTGAGCACCACGTCATCGCCATATTCGTAAAGCACCGAGTTGCGGTCCACCGTAATAACGCCTTCCTTGAACGACTGGACTTCAAGCATCCTTGCAGGTATTGTTATGCTCTTGAAGTGGCCAAGCATATCAGTATACTGCACATCAACCCACCTGTAGCGGTCGGCATTTATGCGCTCAATAACCTTTGTTGCATCGGACATTTTCACACCCTCTGAGATAAAGGATAGGTAGAATAATTTATAAGGGTTACAGGGCTCAATAAGGAAAGTCCAGCGAGGGAAAATGATGATAAGAAGGTGCGAACGTTGTGGCTCTGAAACCCACCTGCTTGAGAAGTGCAGCTTCTGCGGAAAATATGTGTGCAGGCAGTGCGAGCACGCCGCCAAGAGGGTAAAGAAAGTCACGCGCGTAGTGATATGCAAGGGATGCTTCGGAGACACCAAAAAGATGAAGGAATACGAGAATTGGAAATGAGCGCCCGCCCATAATGGCCGGTATTTGCTTGGGTTGCGAAGGGGCCAGCAGGCTCCTTCGGCCGCAGTAGCTCAGCCTGGAAGAGCACTCGGCTGAAGACCGAGGTGTCGGTGGTTCAAATCCGCCCTGCGGCACTTATTTTTTAAATATGCACTGAGATATCAAGTTATGGCCACCATAGATGACTTATACGCCAAGCTTGAGAGGATTGAGCGCAGGCTTGACAGGATTGAGGGGAGGCTCGCATCACAGCCGATTGTGCGCCCCGCTGACAGGCAGGTGGCGTATGTGCAAAGGCCCGGCCCTGAGCCGGCACAGCGGGAGGCCATACAAGTGCAACGCCGGGTTGAGCCGCTGCGCCCCGCAGTGCCTGAGAGCAAGGAGGACAGGCAGGCGAGGGAGATTGTGGACCACATAGTCAAGGAGGAGAAGGTTGGCCTCAAAGAGCTGAAATACTTGCTCGGCTTCACCGACGAGAAATAGCGCGCCCTCTTTTGAATGCCAATATTATTTTCAGGCATCCCTCTTTTCCTTGTGTGAAAACAATGGCTTTAGGCCAATCTCAAAGGATGCCACGGGCACGAGCAGGCCAAACGCGTCAAGCACTTGCGGGTGGACCTCACCTATAAACCCAACTGGCTTGCCGCCAACAATTATGTCCCCTGCACGGCCCGCAATCAGGAAACCGTGGCTTGCAGGCTTAACTTCATACTCAACACCCAATATGCCCATAAGCGTGTCAAGTGTCTCCTTGATTTTGGTGTAGTTGGTGCGCGGGCCGGCGATTGATGTGGACAGCCGCCATTCATTCTCGGGGTGCGCGCCATCTTTTGGCCGCACAACCATCCCAACCTCAAACACCCGCTGGGGGTACTTGTTCTTCCTGTTGATATTGAGTGAAACCAAATGCTCGGGGAGTATCATTGTCCGCACCGAGTTAGTGCCCTGCTCTGCACTGTTGAGTATCCTGACGTATGCACCATCTTCGTGGCTGAGACCCATTTTCCTATACTGCGTATCCGTGGAGGTGAGCATATATGTGTAAAGCTCCTGGAACCCCATGCCTCCCATTTGCCAACATACGGCCTCACGGAACTGCGAGAATGGCAAGTGCCCACCCACAGATGAGATGTTAGGATATTTTGGGGCTATATTGTTGTACCCATACGCGCGTGCAATGTCATCCGCAATGTCAACATCGTGCCACACATCGCTCCTGAACGGCGGCACCTCAACCTGCACCTTACTCCCAACAATTTTTACGGGGTTATACATCATTTTTGTGAGCAGAGGCAGCGCTTC
The DNA here is from genome assembly GCA_026419815.1 of Microcaldota archaeon. Lineage (GTDB taxonomy): Archaea > Micrarchaeota > Micrarchaeia > CAILAH01 > CAILAH01 > DYJQ01. The sequence goes on from JAOAKR010000007.1 coordinate 5,942, forward strand.
CTTCGGCTTCAGGTTTATGCCTATGAGCCTGTTAACAAAACCAATGTCAATTTCATCAGTGTAATTTGAGAGGTCAAGCCGATACGTCTCATCAGGATACTCAACGGCCACTGATTCGGCCCTGCCGCCCATCTCAATTAGCGTAGTAACAACCACTTTGAGAACGTTGTCAAGATGTGTAAGGTTATGGCCCGAGCACTCAATAAACAGGTCCTGCCTGCCTTCGTGCACGTGGCCTACCTCCTCCGAATTTATTATAGGCGGCATGCTGAGCACCTTGCCTTCGGCATCCTCAAATATCGGGTAACGCTCGTGCCCCCTTAAGAGGTGCGCAAACTCTCTACCCTTCTCGTGCTTCTGCAAGATCTCAACACCGCTCATAACCTCTGAGAAGCCGAGCGGCGTGAACATTATCTTATCCGGAAGCTCAGCCCGGTACTTTATTGGGAACTTTATCCTTTCAAGGGGGTATATCCCAATTGCCGCCTTCTTACGCCTCCTGCCAAATGATTCGTGCATCTTCTCCTGCAGGCTGATTATCTCCTGGAGGGATTCCGCGTCAACATTAAGGCCACGGATGATTGCGGCGGCAGTCCGCGGGCGCACCCGTGATACGGACTTGTCAACCTTAACCGCAAGCTTGCCCCTTACGATCTCATACCTTATCGGCTTGTCATCCACCCCGAGGTAATACTTGATTGCGCGGGCAAGCCCCACGGCAGAGACCAAATCCAGCTTCTCAGCAGTTATCTCAATCTTAAGCTCAGGGTCCTTGTCCCCGGAAACATCCTTGATGTCCATCCCAAGGTCCATAAGCGCCGCCTGCAATTGCTGGGATGTAAGCCGCTTCCCGATATACTTGTTGAGCGTGGACACTCTCGCGAAAACGTAGACCATCACATCACCTGACTATATTGCGCGACAGCACCGGCCTGGTGCGCAGCCATTCAAGATCGCACGTTGCGCCTGTTATGTCGCGCATTGACTGTGCACCTGTGAGAAGCATCGCTATGCGCGAGGCACCCATCCCCCACGCAATCACGCTCTTTTCAATGCCAAGCGGCTTCAGTGTCTCGGGCCTGAATATCCCTGAGTTGATGAGTGCGTACCACTTGCCGAGCTTTGGGTCGTAATAGTGCGCCTCCATGCTGGGCTCCGTGTAGGGGTTATATGTTGGCTTGAACCGTATCTTGGTTATACCCAGCCGGGCATAATATTCCCTTACAAAGCCCATCAGGTCCGCAAGTGAGAGGCTGTCGCCTATTATGAACCCTTCAGCCTGGAAAAACTCGGCGAGATGTGTGGCGTCCACCTTTTCATTCCTGAAATTGTGCGCCACATAGAAATACTTGCCGTTGGCAATCTCCCTGCCTTCCATGCGCGCACGCTCGGCAAGCAGTGCAAGCGTCCTGAACGTCGTAGCAGTTGAGTGCGTGCGCAGGAGCATCCTGCTCGCCACCTCTTCACTCCACTCGCCCTTAGTCGTGTGCGTGCGCTTGAGTCCCCTCTCGTGCATTTCCTTGAACTTGGCAATCAGCTTTGTGTCAAGCCGTGCACGGCCCTCAACGTAAAACGTGTCCTGCTCGTCACGGGCTGGATGGTCCTGCGGGATCCACATCACGTCCATATTCCAGAATGCCGCCTCAACAACGGGACCCTCCATCTCCTGGAACCCCATCTCAATGAATATGTCCCTCAATATGTTGTTCGCCTCAACCATAGGGTGCCTGCGGCCGGCAACTGTGCCCTGTGTTTTGAGGGCAACATCGTAATGCCTGAACTCCTTCCCCCTCCACAACCCGCTCTTGAGCATCTCCTCTGTGACTTCCTCTGCAAGGTCAAGGCCACTGAACTGCGCCGTGAGCGCATCCGCGGCCTGCCTGCCCAACTGTGTCAGCCTCACGGAGACGGTCTTTTGCATATACTCCTTAACAAGACCCCTCTGCACGAGCTCCTCCACCTCATCACGCAGCTCGGGAGGCAGTTTTGACGCCTCCAGCCCGCCACTATACTTGGTGAGCGGGTTCTCGGGCGGCAATGAGCCTGCCGGGCGGCCTTGTTTGGCCTGCCCACCGGCACCTTGCGCCTGCCGCCTTAAAACCCTGATTATTACGTCGTTGCCGGCCTTCTCAACAGTTATGAGCATGCGCTTCTTGAGCACGCCAAGCGTGGGCGCAACCTCCTCGCGCGGGAGGGACAGCTCTGACATGCGCTTCTCGCCGTGTGCAAGCTCCGCAAGCAAGCGGTGCTCGGGCAGCCCAATCTTTAAGTACTGCTCGCCGCGCGGCGTGAGTATGTAATATTTGCGCTCGCCGCGCTCACACTGCGCAAGCCCCCTCTCAGAAAGCATACTTATCGCTGTAAGCGCCTCGGCCTCGCTGACGCCTGCCTTGGCAAGTATGGCCTTGAAATCTGAACCGATATGCGGGAGCACCTTGCGCTCCAATGGATGCAATGAATAGATTATGCCCTTAATATCCGCCATATGCCCACCATAGTGCACCCTGTGCGTCAGATATCCCTTTATATGCCCGCCATATATTTAACCTTTTTAAGATCACCCGCGAATATGGGTTAGGTGGTAGTATGGCAAGCGAGGCACAGTTTGACAAGGCAAGGTTCTCATTTAAGACAGAGTTCCTGGATGCCAAGGATCAGGTGTCAAGGTTCGTGAGGGGGGCTTACCTCAACGACAAGAATACGGTTGAGTTCTACGTACTGCAAGGGTATTCGCCCAACCTTCAGAACCAGAACGGGGACACGCCGGTGATGGCTGCCGCGTGCGCAGGCAACATCGGGCTCCTTAAGTACCTGCTGCAGCACGGGGGAGACCCAGACTTCAAAAATAATGACGGGATAACCGCACTTATGTATGCTGTTGCAAACGGCAGGAACGAGGCAGTAAGGCTGCTTGTGGGCGCAGGTGCCGACAAGTCAATTGCGACTAAGGACGGGATGACTGCAGAAGAGATTGCGCGCCTGCTAGGCAATATGGAGGTCCTTGGGATGCTCAAGGACGAGATTTGAGGGGCTGGCAAAGTATTTAAATGGGGAATGAGAGTGATTAGATAGCTGCCAGAATGCGGTATACTTTGGGGGATTAATATGGAGTCATTCAAACAAAAAGAAAAGGATGAAAAGCGCGCGAGAGATCTTTATCTGTCGTTTAACTTGAGGCTGCTTGAGGATGACATGAATTTCAATGATTTAGTTTCACGGCTGGCTGGGGCTAAAGGTGAAATAGAAAGGAAAGCTGCTGAAATCAAAGTTCGTGAGGCAGTAGCTGAGATGATAAGGGAGTTTGCGCGTGAAAAGGGCGAGGGCGTATACTCCTCACGTGAGATTCAAAAGGCAATTGATTTAGTAATGGATGACTTGAAAAAAGAAGCACGTGATCTGAGCCCAAAATCCAAGATTATAATCGAGACGCCACTGCAAATAGCTGGCACTGTGCCCACTAAGAAAAAGGGATATCTTTCTGGTGAAAACGTCAAGGATTTCCAAATAGCCTATAATTATCTCGTTGAGGAAAAACTCATAAACGGTGAGCTTCTCAAAACCGATGGGATACGCGGCCCAAAGACGATGAAAGCGGAGGAAGAAGTGCGGAAATTCTTGAAAGATAAGGGGATAACGGTCAAAGGTAATTATGCCAACCTTGATAAGGCGATCAGAAAATGGAATGATGAGCAGGGCAAAGGCCCTATTGAAACCGCAACAGCAAAATCAGCAGAGACGACTGTGTTTATTCCAAAACTTGCAAAGATTTATGCCAGTGGCCAGTTGAAAAATGTTCCACTGGAAGAGGAGCAGGAAAAAGAGCGTCAAGCATGGAAGGATCTTAATGAAAAGAGGATAAGCGCGATGATTGGAAAGATAAGACTGGCAATTAAAGAAGGGAATAAGGAACATGCTGATGAACTAATCAAAGAGTTTAAAGGGTATGCATTGACGCTCAAGGGAAGTGATCCAGATAACTTTAAGGCGGCGAAAACGCTCCTTAAGAAACTGGAACCGGATTATGCCAAGTTCAAAGATGAAAAGAAAATGGCTGAGGAAGAGAAAGAACCGTCACCCAAACCAAAAGCCGAAACAAAGGCTAAGAAAAAATACCGCCCAGAGGACTTCTGACCAATGGCAATATTTTTATTCTTATAATCTCCCAATTTTGCCCCAATGAGATCCTATTTTGCGAAACGGGCCATATGTTCGGCGGTTCTTACTGCCCAGCTCTTATCTGTTGGCCCTTCATTTTGCCACGCTTATAGCACGGAGCCAGGGCATTCTGCTCCAACGAAACAAATAAAAAGGATAAAAGATAATAGTGAGACGAGGGATTTGATGGCGCTCAAAGAGGATGAGCTCAAGACGAAGGAACTTGAACAAAAAAAGAAGATTCTGGAGCTTAACAAATTGGTTGAGGAAACCCTAGAAACTTTAAAAGCTATGCCAAAAAATGAAAAGACGGGCCTTCTTATTGAAAAACTTAGTGTTGCCAAGCAATACTTGACAGAATGCGCTAATGGCAAAGCGGAATACTCTTCTGAAAATATTGAGAAAATAAAAACCAGGGTAGGAGAAGCCGAGTCAATAATTGAGCAGCAAAAAAGCTTGAGGAAAGCTGGGAAAAAAACCATCACGAAAGCAGAGGGGAAAGCAGAAATTGCGGGTGTGCAGCCCGTCCTTTCAACAGAGCTTCTGGATCAGTTGCAGGTGCTGGACCTCCTTCTCAGCAGTGGCGCTTCTAACTTGGAAATACAGAATGCATTGCTTACAATAGCAAAAATTAAGGACACCGCTCCTGACAAAGCCACAGCGGACGAATACGGGAAAATTGAGGGGTCAGCGGTCAAGAAGTTAGGCAATGTTTATGGGCTGTATTTGCTGTCTGGAGGCAATTTTACGGAGTTCGCCGATACGCTTGCAAACGCAATAAAGGACAGGGCGGACATTAATTACGCTGACACGCTCAAGAAGCTTAACAGTAGTGCCCTTTTGTTCACATATCAGTCTCTTGGTTTTCCGCTCACCGGCAAGATGGGTGCTGGTTATGACAAGCTTCAGGAGTACTCACTTATGAATGTCAACCTAAAGGGGTACATAGATAGCTTTATTGAGAAAGAACTCAATTCGGTTGCACTTACTGAGAAGATGACTGTTGGGCAAGTGCTGGCCAATTATAAGGCCCGCGGGGATACCATTGATCGTTTCATAAGGGAATACAATGAGATACTCAGGGATGCACGTGAAGTGCGCTCTTACAAAGAAGTTACTGATTTCATAGTGAGGCTTGACAATTACATCACAAAAAGGTTAGGTGTAACTGACAGATCCTCCAATGACTATAAGCAGATTTACCTAAGCATAACAAATGAGTTTTTTGACGAGAAATCAATCGGCTACTTAATCCTAATGGGTGAGGATAAGGATAAAGCCGAGAAAACTGCCAAGGAAAAGTATGATTATGTTAACACAGGCATCAGCTGGTACAGGCAGGCGTTCAATGAGGCAATTAACCAATCAACTATGGATAATGCGATTAAGGCAGTGTATATGGAGCGTGCACAGAAGCTATTCAACAGCGGCTACTTTGAGCGGAAGTATATCCTGTTCTCGCTTGAGATGTCCGCCGCTAAGGGCGCCTCAATTGAGAAAAATATGTATGGCATAGCCACATCATCCTTGTTCGGTGAGACAATCAATGGGCTCTACCTTATGAGCAAGCTTCATCCCTCACTGTTTCCAAAATATATTATGCTCCAGAAGGAAATAATCGGCAGGGCAAAGACGCCCGCAGAGGCTGCAAGGCTCTTGCGTACAGTGAACCAAGGGATTGAGGATCGTGTTGCTACATCCACTACTGAGACTATTATGTATGTTGGCAAGGTGCTCGATGACGCCACCGCAAACCTCAAAGCCACAAAAAGCATATTTGACAGGTTTGAAGCGCTCAAAATGCTTGCAGTTGAGGACTTGCGCTCAAAGCCTTTGGAAGAGGCAAACCTTGCTGTTGGGCACACGCCGCTGCTCAAGACTGTTTCCGAGCTGCAGGATTTCCAGAGACTGCAGTATTCCATTGGGATGCTTGGCATACTTGCCGGGCAGGATTACAGGGCGTTCAGCAGGGACAGTGAGGAATATGCAAAAGGCAAATTTGCGCTCAAGTATTCGGCCGTTTCGCTTTACGAGCGCGCCAAAAACGAGCTCCGCCCAAGGAATTATATGATGGGCATTGAGCCGGAGATTAGCAGTGGTATGGATGTTGACACGCTTACAAATGCCATCAACCGTGCCTTAGTCAAGAACGATCTCATGTTCGCACGCCAGCTTTACAGGGAATATGTGAGTGCTGGTGGCGCAATGGACGCAGAAATCGGCAGGTCCGAAGCTGGCGGTGAGGTGCTTTACAGTGGGCCAGAGGGGGCATCCCCTGTTTGTTGGTGGCACCGTGGCTGCGCCCGGTACGGGCATAAAGAGGGTATATGAGGTTGGGCCGGATGGCACGCTTCAAGAGAAACGGCAGGACTATGAGGCCACAGCCGGCGGAGAAGGCGAGGTGAAATCCGTACAGGAGCGCCTCGGTGAAGGGGAAACGGGGCTGGTCAAGGGTGAGGAGCGCCTTAGGTTCATTGTGCGACCGGGATTCGGTGATGCTGAACTTGCCGCACGTGACCTTGCAAGGAATGTGCTTGAGAAGGGCAGTGAGGTCCTGCTTGTTGTGCGTGTTAGGCACGTTGATGAGAACGGCTATCTCAGGCGCGGGGGCGGGGATACTGGTGAGGAAGTAAAATTCTATTACACACGGCCTGACGGGACGGTGCAAGAAGTACATTTCTCAGAGCCTGTTGAAAAATACTTAAAGAAATACGCCGCCGCCAGGCTTGACGTAAGCGAGGCAAACCTGTTCGGGATGGTCAAGACCATACCTGCAACATCAAAGAACTTCATTGGCGAGGCGGTTGCATTTGACCTCAAGGGCATACTTGAATATTCTGAGAGCTACGCGGCTGTTGCGGAAATTTACAGGGGCAGGGGCACCACCAAGGAGAAGGATGAGGAATATTGGAGAAACATCAGCAATACGTTTGACCGCCTGTTTGCTAAGGAATGGGGCGTTGCACTTGCACATTCAATACTTGGTGGTCACGCAATCGGGACAATGTACAGCGGCTATACGAGGATGGATTATGATGATGGCGGAAGGCTAATCAAGGATGGGACCAGCCATTATGTAAGGGGCCAGTATTTCTGGTACCCTGACAAGGGTGCAACTGGCAGGCTTACCGCATATGGAATAGGCGGGTTTACGCAGCAGCTTGAAGGCGGAAAGCTGAAGACAAAGTTTGCCGGGGCATTTGCTGGGTTTGAGGCCTCATTTTATAACCAGATTTCACTGGGCCTGTTTGACATTGAGAAAGGAGTAATCAGTATGCTTGGTGGGTATAACTCAAGTGATGGCGAGAAGATTGCAATGGTATTGCTGAGCGGCCAGCGGATATACGATATGATTGACTGGTTCGTTGAGTCTAATTTGGGGATGCAATTCAGCGAGGAATATAAGATCACTGCAAAGCTGGTCACGCTCCAGCACACGCTGAAAGCGGCTGGGTTCAGTGAAAAGGAAGCGTGGGCGCTTTCGCTGTACACGCTCAACCGGTTTGGCATCGTGAAGTTCGGTTTTATATACAACAACTCGCGTGCGTTCAGACTGCTCAACGAGATGTACCAAAGATATAATGATGTGCTCTACAGGAAGGGCAAGGGGGAGAAGATTCCAGCCGAAGAGGGAGGGGAGATGAAGGCGAGAATTCCCCCGCACAGTGCGATTATCATCAAGGATGGTGAGAAAAAAACTGTGACTGTGCCCAGCATACCTCTTAATATAAAGGAAACAGCCACAAGCGACAGGGAAGCGCTTGACCAGCTCCTTGAACGCGAGGGCAAGGTGCACGATTTCCAAGCTGTTGCTGCGATTGACAAATATCTCTATGTTGGTGGAGGCCTTGACATATACAAGAACAGCATTGAAAGCGGGGGCGGCCAGCTCATAGTGTATATGGGGGATAGTGGCGTGTATTTCGTTGGGTCTGCGCGTGCTGAGTTCGTTGACAAGGTAACGGGGACACCAGTAACAGTTACTGTGGGAATGGGGCTTGATGGGGCGTTCAGGATTGACATTGGCATAAGCAAGTATGACCGCGGGAAGCTCAATGATGATGATTTCAGGAACCTGGTTGGGAGGGTTATGTTTGCGGCAGGCGACGCGGCCCAAACGCTGGTTTCACTATCAGCTGGCGGCTCGGCCATTGAAGGGGGGCGGGGTACAGGCGAGCTCTGGGTGGGCTGGAAAGATGGCGCACTAACGCAATTCGCCGCACTAAATGTATCTGGCACTGCAGAGAAGGAAAAGGTGGGTGGCGGGTTCTCGGTAGTTGCAAGTTATGGCGGTGAGAAGGAAATGGAAGATGGGAAGTCACTCACATATCATTTTGACTTGGTATTTGCTGGTGAGACCAAGAAAGGGCTCAGGCGGGAAGATGTGGCGAAGTATATTGGAGACATAATCGGCGCACAGGCAGTAGTCACTGGCAAAACCAAAACTTTGATTGACACTGAAACCTGGGGCGTTGCTGCCGCATTCGTGCCGCCCGGCATTCGCCCTGAGGCAACTCGCCTATATATGGGAAACCTTGACCCAGCAGTGTTCTTCTCACGTATGCTTTCTGTGTACGGCTACTACTCACTCCGCAGCGTCAAGCAGTAGGTGTCCCCTATGGCGCAAGCACAAAAAGAGCAGGAAGAAAAACGAGGGGAGCTTAAAACTATCCCAGTCAAGGCACAAGGAGAAGCACTCACGAAAGATGAGGTACTGCGATTTCAGGGGGAAGGCATAGTAATCCCGCGTGCGTATATGGAAAGGGCATTGCGCGAATTTAGGGAAACTGGTAATTTCCTGGATTCGTTCAGGAAACTGATATTAGGTGCAGGGCTGAATAGCGAGGACGTTCTTGCAGTTTACCTTGAAGTCTACAATAGGGTTTCGCGCGGGGAGCCCGATGAGATATATATCCGGCTTGCCGGTGTTGAGCGTGAAATCACAATCAATTTCACAGTGGACACTTCTGTAAAGTCAGTTGAGGGCACAATGTCGCAACTTCTAAATATGTTTCGCAACGAAGAAATCACGCTCACTGAAAAGGCAAAGAAATACACAAAAGGCGATTACGAAAAAGAGTATGGCAAATGCGGCAAGCTCAACGATGAAGTTGAGCGGCTCAAGCAAGAGATTAGTAAAAGTGGCATTGAAGGTGAGCGCAAGCTGAGGTATTTTGAATTCCTGCAAGCTGCGAAAACCAACGATTCGTGGGCGTGGCTCAAGATTGGCAGGGACATTTTTGAGGCCTGCAAGAAAGAGACGGCGGGTGGCACTATACGAACTGACACGATGTACTCGCTTGCAGATATGATTGGCGGCCTTGTGCAGCTGCAGACTGGTGCATTCATAGTTGACAGGGGGGTTATGGCGGGGGCGACCTTTGGCGGAACTGGCCTTGGCGAGACTTATTTCCAGGTTGGCTATGGTGCAAGTGAGACGGTGAGCGGCACCGGCAAATCGCTGTATGGTGGAAGTGTTGCCGGAACGGTTGATGTGGCTGGCAAGGTTGGGCTCTCGGCCAGCGTCACGCTTGGGGGCCTCATAAGTGGCACTGTGCCCATCATAGGAAACGGTGGTTTTGGGTTCGGCCTAACCACAGTACAGCTATTCAAAGAAGGCAAGAGATGGGATGTACTGCTCGGGATGGGCAGGATGGGCGGTATGGAAGGAGTTATGAAAATTCCTCTGAGCGCATTGCGCGAGACCCCCTGGGTGCTCGCAATAACTGCTGGAATGTCGCTCATTGAGTCAACTGCAAAGGCAATTGATGCGACGCCGACCACGCTGAGCGGCATGCTGGCATTTGGTGTCATTGCCAATATGGCATACCCCGCACCGATATACAACTTATATGAGGTAATCGCGCTAATTGACTACATTTTCCCAGACAAGAAAAAGGAGGGTGTAGCATTCTACGAGAATTACGAGAACATTATAAAAGCGCTTTACTTACTGTCAATTGGCAAGACCAATCCGGGCCTTAGTAAGATTGATGGTGTGCTCGCCTCATCAAAAGGCGCGGTGAGAGGGTATGCGCTGGCGGTTGAAGATTGTGGCATTGTGCAGGAGCTTTGGCATGGAAGGATAGGGGAAAAGCTCATCCCAACCGAGGCAATAAAGAGCCGTATTGAAGAGCATATGAAGCGCCTGTCAAAAATAAGTGAGATAACGCCAAAAAACAAGTATGAGTTCTTTGAGTCATACACATATCTCATTACAAAGCTGGCTCCCCATATTACGGGTGACAAGCAGGTGTTCCCACTCTACTTTAGGGATGAAAAAACGCTTTTTGCATACTTTGAGCTTATGGCCTCAGCCACCGAGCTTTTGTGCGGTTATTCAATTGAGACTGTAAAGAAAAACTGGGTTGATAAGGAACTCCAGGCGGCGCTGTTTTTTGCGCGTGGTGCGACCGTAAACCCTTACGCAAAGATCGCAATGGCATATGATGAGCTTGAGCAAAAAACCGGAAAGGTTGTGTCGCACCCGCAGAAGCTCAATTACATTCAGGGGATAGCAATGGCTACTTGCGGCAGGCTTAATGCCTTATACTATGACAAGGAATACGATCCGCAGGTGACACTCGCCAGTGAGGCGCTTGAATACATAGCCTCACAAAAGGGCCTGCAAGTAACCTCTCGTACCTTAAACAAGTTCTTTGCGCAATTTATGGATGTGAGTGCACTTGCGAATATGGCCGAAAACAGCCAAGTGTATATGATGGCAAGTGCGCTGAAGGCACTCAAGGGCAGGATTTCTGATGAGGACTACCAATACTATGAAAAGATGGTAATTGAGTGGATGCAGAAGAATTATGAGGTATGGAACGTTACAGGTTTAAGAAGGGGCAAGGGAAGGAGAGAGATTGGGGAAAAGGAACTTGTGTTCTCTCTACCACAGGAAATTAAGATCCTCAACAGACTATTGGAAAAACAAAGGGAGGAGGTTGAATCATTACGTGATGACATAATTGACTATACGGAGCGGCTTGAAGTGCCAGATGGCGATAAGCTGCTGAGAGGGGTAAAATCGCCTTTTGCAAAGGACATTGTTTATGCTGCTGTGCGGGACATTGAGGGGTATTCTGAAGAGGTAGTGACTTCGCTTTCCAAGATGGGAAAGCTTACAGTAACTGTACACAAGGATGAGAAAGGGGAGATTATCACTTCAACCTTTGAAGGAGGAGACCGGGCGGAAGCCGTTAACTCAATCATCAATTCCACTTATAAGCTCTATGAAAAGCTCCAAACGTATATCTCACAGCTTGAATCGCTGCCTGAACCCGAGCGTAAAGAGGTTGAGGATGTGATTGATGAGCTTAAGTCAATGGTCAGGCGCAGAATCGGCAAGGACCTTACCGATATTTCTAGCAAGGCGCAGGCACTGCAACGTAATTTTGCGCAGATGATGCAACTTGAGCAGAGCATAATACTTGCAAATGATCTGTACACAAAATCTCTTGGGGAGGATGTACGGGTGCCGGAGATAAAGCCAAGTGAAAATGTCGCACATATAATAGAGCAATATCTTGAGACCGAGCAGAAAACGCCCAGAAATAGGAAGAAATATCCCCTTGACGAGTTTTAGTTAGCACTCTAGGGCAATTAGCAGGGGTTCACTTCAAACTACTAATAGAGAGCTAACTGCCCCTGTCTGAAAACTCCTTGAGCTGGGCCTCCAAGTCGTCAATCTGCTTGCTTATCCTCTCAAGCGTCCTTCTCATACTCCCAAGCTCATATGTCAGGTTCTGGAAATATACCCTGTCCGCAAACGGCGAGATTACCGATGCCTTCTGCGCTTCAACCGCTTCCGGCCTTGTAGCCGGCACGGCCTCCGGCTGGCGCACTGTGGCGGCCGGCTTCTCAGCCTCCTTTGCAGGCTTGGCCTGCGCCTTTGCTGTAGCCCTCATCTCCTTCTTCACCTCACGAATCCACTTCCTCAAGTTGTCATAAGCCAAAAACTTATGCTTGCCCGTCTTCTTGGTTATGAGCTCGCGCAGCTCACCCAGCCTCTGGGTGTTTATGCTCTCGCCCTCCCATTCGCCGAGCTTTTTTATTATGAGCGATTTTACCTTTTCATCCACGCAACCACCACTTCAGAATGCGCTGGGGCAAAATCAGCGCACAACCTCAATCTCTATCGCGGATACTTTGCTCTTTGTGTTGTCCTCATTCTGCACTTCCTCGGTCATTATGCTTATCTTGCCCACCTTTGCATCGCTCACGAACCTGTTCCGCACAATCTCTGCGACATCAACGGCTCGGCTTATCATTTTCCCGCGGGCCTTGATGACCACTGATTTTGCACCGCCGTTGAACTGTGTCACCACGGCAAGCACATAGCTCATCACGTTCTTCTTGCCTATAAAGACCACGTTGCTGTTTTCGTTTGCCATATCACTCACCTGCCATTACTGCGCTGCCTGTTATTAGGCCGCCAACACTTTTAAGTCAAACCTCGCTATGCTCAAGCTGCTGTTTGCACACCACGCGCGTCCGTGGGGGCACATCTTCGGACACTATAACGCCTGAGCCGATTATTGAGCCGCCGCCTATTGTCTTGCCTGGCAGCACGGTTGAGTTCACGCCAAAATTGACGTTCGGCCCCACCACGCAGCCCATCTTAACGCGCCCGCTGTCATATTCCTGGCCAGCTATGCGCATGCGCACGGTCCTGCGGTCAAACCGCAGGTTCGCAACTTGCGTTGACGAGCCGAAATTCGTGTGGTGGCCAATTATGCTGTCCCCTATGTAGGACCTGTCTCTTATACACATCT
>JAOAKR010000008.1 GCA_026419815.1 Microcaldota archaeon
CTCATACGCGTGTGCACTCTGGAGGACGCCACCTTTGCCCGCCCACACTATATACATCTTGGTGATGTTATACTCAATGCGGACCACGCCTTCGCGCTCAAGGACTTTCGCCCACTTGTCAACATCACCTGCCTTAATATTCAGGGCGCGCGCAATCTCTATTATTTCGGCGCGCTGCCTTTCCCTAACATATTCCAAAATCCTATCAACATCAGTAGTTATTTTGGTCATCTTGGTCCCACCGGCGGCCACCGGCAAGCGCGCCGGCGCCCATACGGAAGGTTTAGGCCGGCTTCACTTATATAAACGTTTTGTAAAATGAGCCGCCAAATCCAGCAGGCTTTTTGGGCCGGCCGGCTATTTTGGCGTGATTGCCTCAATAACGGGCCTATACTTGCCGGACATCTTTTGGCTTGCACGCCTATAAGCGTCTGCAACAAGGTCCCTGAACCTGCTATAGGTCCTTACCTCAAATATGATGTCACCCTTGTTGATGCGCGCCGCAAGGTCGGACGGCTTGCCGAATGACTTCCTCATGCCCTTTGAGAGACGGTCCGCACCTGCACCAGAAAGCATCCTGTTCTCACGTATTACCTGGTGCGGGTACTTGCGCACCCAGAACTTGTAGTTGCCTGCTGCGTGCTTCTCCAGGAGCCTGCTAACCGCCTGCCTGCCCGCCTCAATCGCATTGTCGCGCACCAAGATTGTGTCATCCAGGCATACAAGTGTTGCGCGCAGGTCGTAATCCGGCTTGACAATGCCGGTCTCAAACGTGTTCAGGTTCTTGTGCGGCAGTGATTTCACGAATGACTTCCTTGGCTTTCTCTTTGAATATCTCGTCCACGCGGGACCCCTATTATCACGAACTGTCCTTGCTGGCCTTAACCCCATAACAGCACCTCAAATGCCAAACGATGTGCATTTAAAAGAGGGAATAAATATAAACTATTGCAAGTACACGGCTTGTGTATATGCCGCCGTAACCACCTCACTAACGCTCTCAACAACGAACCGCAAATACATTGGGCGGCCTTCGCGGTCGTATACTTTGACTTGGTTGCATATGTTGCTGCCGCACTGGTATGTCTCGTTAAGGCGGTAGACCTTCCACGGATATTCCTCAATGCAGAACCCAAGCGAGTTAAGAATCATTGAGAACCCTTCATTCTTAGCAACATAATGGAACGACGTGCCCGTCGCTGGGTCCGTACCTTCAAAGTGCATATCATTGCGCTCCACATCACTCGGCTGAAGCACCATTCTGTCTTTGTTGTGTGTGTGCGAAACGCTCTTTAGCACTTGGCCGTTCTGGTTAAGAAGGGAGACTGCCACTGTGCCTGTGTTTATATCCAAACTGTCCAAGCGGATAGCCCTGCCCGCAGGGTCATTAAGCAGTGGGAACACTGTGCCCACCTGCGCAGGCACAAAGTCAAACGAGCCACGCGTGCACGCTACACCCTCAAAAACTTTGTAGTAGTCGGGAGCTACATAGTATAGCTTTCGCGCATGCAACATAAGGTAATTCACACCATTAGTGCAATCAGCTGTCAATGGGTCTATCCTCCTGAGGTAATTGTCACAGGTGCTCTCCGGCTTGTTGAAGCATTTCAGCATCCTGTCCGGGAAAGTCGGCAACAGCATCCTATACGGTGGCGCCTCAACCCAAGCCGTATCCATAGGCCACCTGTAATAAGTGGTTGAATCGTACTTCTCTGTAATGCGGACTTCCGCATTGACTAGCAGGCGGTCGCAGTTTGCAGACGGTGTAAACTCATTTATTCTCTCTGAATAATGGGTGACCTTATCAGTCGGGATAAGCCCTGTGCCGGAGTGTGATGTGCGCCCATAATGGTCTGAGTGCGGGAAACTGCACGATGTACCAGGGGATTTGCCGAGAAATGAGCATTCATAAGTATTGAAATCATCGTCTGGCATAGCTTCGTCCTCTTCCTCAACTTCGTTATCAGCATTGTCGTCATCAAGAGTATTGTCGTCTGCCATATCCTCGTCAAGAACAACGCTGTCATCAACAGTATTGTCGTCTGCCATATCCTCGTCAAGAACAATGCTGTCATCAACAGTATTGTCATCAGCAACAAAGCCATCATCAATGGCATAGCTGTCGTCTTCGGCCAATTCGCTGTCTGCACTTTCATCATCTTGGAGATCGCTGCCCACATCCTCATCTGGCAGAGAATCGTTTTCCTCATTAGCCTCCAAATCCTGGTCCGGCAATGATTCCTCTTCCGCATCGTCACTGCCGGCCACATTATCTGCCTGTGCAGCAGTATCATTTTGCGGCCAAAACACGTCCCTGTCTGCACCACCTTTTACGGAAGGGGAGCAGGAAGTTGAAATCATAAGCGCACCCAACAGGACACCTATTTTAAGGAAGGGGTTCCTCCGCCTTGCCTTCTCCCTGCCTTCCTGGCTGTGGAATGCGTCAATTGAAAAAAGCTCAGCATCTTGCTTGCAAGAAAGCTCCTTTTTGATATCATCCCTCTTGAGGCTCATGCCTTAATTTGCGAAAGCAACTGCTTATAAGGTTTTCTATAAGGGAATATACCATACGCCGAGGTGGCGGAACCCGGTAACGCGTACGCCTGGAGTGATGCGGGCCTCCTGATATTTAGTGAGGACCTGGCAAGCGTATCCCCTAACGGGGTCAGGAGTTCAAATCTCCTCCTCGGCGCTTTCCCCTTCTTCACCTAAGATATGTTTAAAAAATAAACGCATTCTAAATACGCCACTACATTCCATTGATCCGCCTGTGCGGGTAGGAATGAGGTGGTATTTTGGCGAAACCTAAGAAGGAGGAGCCTTCAGAAAAGAAGGCAGAGGAAATAAGAGGCATTATCAGGATTGCCGGAAAGGATGTCAAGGGGCAAATCCCGCTGAGGAAAGCGCTCTGCAAGATAAAAGGGGTTGGCAGGCGGTATGCAGCCATATGCTCGGACATCACTGCGTCAAAGATGGGCATAGAGCCCAACGTGCCTGTTGGCAGCCTTACAGATGCGCAGCTCAGCGAGATTGAGTCAATAATAACGCACCCTGACCAGCACGGTGTCCCCGCATTCCTGAGGAACAGGAGGCGAGAGTATACCACTGGCAAGGACTTGCACCTAATAAGCAGCGACTTGGACTTTGCGGTCAAGCAGGATATTGACCGTGACATCAAGACGCGCACGTGGAGGGGCATAAGCCATATGTACAGGAAGAAAGTGCGCGGCCAGAAGACAAGGACAAGTGGCAGGAAGGGCGGCTCAGTGGGCGTCATAAAGAAGAAGGCTGAGCCGGGCAAGGCGCCCGCAACAGCCGGCGCAAAGCCAGCCGCAAAGAAATAGGTGGTTGAATGGGCGATCCAAAGAAATCACGCAAGAAGTATGCTCGGCCCACGATGCAGTGGAATGCCAAGAGGATAGAAGAAGAGAGCGCGCTTGTTGAGGAGTATGGCCTGGTGAATGCGCGCGAGGTGTGGAAGGCGCGCGCCAAGCTCAGGCAGATACGCGGCAACGCAAGGAAACTGCTCGCAGTCGGTGACGCGGGCAAGGGAACAGCCAAGCAGATACTTGACAGGGTAAGGAGGTACGGCATACTCAAGCCCAAGGAGGACAAGGAGAGCACGCTTGACGACTTGCTTGCACTTGACGTGCGCGACATACTTGAGCGCAGGCTCCAAACCC
The DNA here is from genome assembly GCA_026419815.1 of Microcaldota archaeon. Classification (GTDB taxonomy): domain Archaea; phylum Micrarchaeota; class Micrarchaeia; order CAILAH01; family CAILAH01; genus DYJQ01. The sequence goes on from JAOAKR010000008.1 coordinate 3,684, forward strand.
AGGTTTACAAGAAAGGGCTTGCGCGCACCATAAAGCAGGCACGGCAGCTCATAGTGCACGGCTACATCTCAATAAACGGGAGGAGGGTTACCGTGCCCGGGTACATTGTGCCCCTAAGCGAGGAAAACAGCCTCGGCTACTACAAGAGCATAAACATAGCCCCGAAGCTGGCCGAGCCGGCCAATGAAGGGGACTCCAAGGAGGAGGCAAAGGAAGGTGAGATGAATGGCTGATGAGAAGAAAGCGGCGATTGCGCACGTCCATTCCACCAAGAACAATACGATTATCACCGTCACTGATTTGAGTGGCGCGGAGACCATAGCGAAATGCAGCGGGGGAATGATTGTCAAGACCGACAGGGCAAAGGGCTCGCCGTATGCAGCGATGCAGGCTGCGTTCAAGGCGGCTGACATTGCGAAGGAGAAGGGCATCAGCTACATATACATACGCATACGCGCGAAGGGTGGCCACCATTCCAAGACTCCAGGCCAGGGCGCCCAGGCGATGGTAAGGGCGCTCGCACGGTCCGGCCTGAGGATACTCAGGATAGATGACGTGACACCCATCCCGACAGACACGACAAAGAGGCCCGGCGGAAGGAGAGGTCGCAGAGTATGAGCAGGATTAGCATTACTGGTGTTGAGGAGGAGGGCAACCAGATGTCCTTCAAGCTCAAGGGCGTGCCGGTGCCGTTTGCAAATGCGCTGCGCCGGGTTGCCATTGGGCAGCTGCCTGTATATGCGATTGATGAGGTCACGGTTTACGAGAACAATACGGCATTCTTTGATGAATTCATCGCAAACCGCATCGGCCTCATCCCAATCACAACGCCGGACAAGTTTGACGAGGAGGTTATGTTCAGCCTGAACGTTGAGGGCCCTATGCTGGTCACTTCGGCATCGCTTGAGAGCTCAAGCCCGAAGGTTGACTGTGCCAACAAGAAAATCCCCATAATTGAGCTGGGCAACAAGCAGGTGCTCAGGCTTGAGGGAACTGCAAGGAAAGGCATCGGGCGCAGGCACGCAAAGTTCCAGGCAGGCATAGCCTCATACAGCTATGACGAGGAGGGCGAGTATGAATTTGTTGTTGAAAGCTTCGGCCAGATGTCCCCAAGGGACATCGTGAAGCGCTCGCTCAGCCTGCTCATAGAGAAATGCAAGGAGATTGAGAAAGAGCTTTAGTGTCCAATGCAGGGGTGCCGGAGCCCGGTCAAACGGGTGCGGTTGAGGGCCGCATGGCTTAGCGCCTGCGAGGGTTCAAAGAGTTTTCTTTCGGGGGCCAAAGAAACCTCGTAAAGAAAATCTGAAAATCCCTTCCCCTGCACTTTTTCTTTATGGGGGCACTGCAATATTATCTTTAATTTTTGGTTTCAGTGCATCGGGTATTATGGTGGCTCGCTACGCTTGTGGCAGAACCCGCAAGTGCAACGCCTATCCTTTCCTAAACATACTTGGTACCGCCGATGGAGCCGTATAAGTGGAGGGTATGGGTCACTACAGGGTTTATAATACTTACTTGCCTGAACTCAGCACTCACGACAGCAATAGGCCGTGGGGGCGGAGCCCCCATGGCTGGTTGCGAAGGTGAACGTATGAGAAAAGGAACTGAAAAGGAGGATTTAAGGCAGCTAATCTTGAAGCTTGAGAAGGCTGGCAGGAAGGAAAAGTGCCCAATATGGGTAACTACCGCCGAATTGCTCGCATTGCCGCGCCGCAGGATGGTGCAAGTCAATGTGGGCAAGGTTGAAAAGCTAAGTGCTGACGGCCAAGTTGCGCTTGTCCCTGGCAAACTGCTGGGGGACGGCATAATTGAGAGAAAGCTCTCAATTGCGGCATATGAGTGCACGCCCGGCGCACGCAAGAAAGTTGAGGCGGCCGGAGGCACAGTAATGCCGATTGAGGAGCTTTTTGCCAAGAACCCGAAAGGCACGGGCGTCCTGCTTGTAAGGTGATTATGATGAAGGTCATTAATGGTGACGGACTAATACTCGGGAGGGTGTCCGCATATGCAGCCAAGCAGGCACTGCTCGGCGAGCAGGTGCACATAATGAACGCCGAGAAGATGGTAATCAGCGGCGATAGGAATGCAATTGTTCAGAAATATGTGAAGCGCAGGAGCCAAAAGAATAAGGCTAATCCTGAGCACTCGCCGCACTGGCCAAAGAGGCCGGACTTGCTGGTCAAGAGGGTGATCCGTGGGATGCTGCCCTGGGATAAGCCAAGCGGGAGGGCGGCGCACCACAGGATACGCGTGTATATGGGCGAGATGGAGACCAAGACGAAGCCGGTTGAGTTCAACAGCTCATACAAAAAGGAAAAGCTGGACAGGTATATTACCGTGCTTGAGCTGTGCAGGTCTCTCGCATACAAGAACTAAGAGGTGCTTATGATGACGGCAAAAGATGAGAAGAAGAAAGTTGTGAAAGAGCAGCCTAAGAAGGAGGCAAAGCCGAAGCCGGCAAAGCCTGAGGCTGCGCAGCAAAAGGCCCCGAAGAAAGGGAGAGATACCGTGGTCGTTCGGAGCAAGAGGAAGGAGGCGGTTGCGCGCGCTTACATAAGGAAGGGGAAAGGCAGAGTGCGTATCAACAAGCTTGACCTGAATGCAGTGGGAAACCCGTACACTAAGGCGATTATGAGCGAGCCGCTCACTATGATTGACAATTCGCTCGCAAAAGGCGTGGACATTGACATTGACGTTTACGGCGGGGGCACGATGGGCCAGGCACAGGCGGTAAGAAGCGCGATTGCGCGTGCGCTTGTTGCGTATACCAAGGATGCAAAGCTCCGCGATATGTTCCACAGCAGGGACAAGTTCCTTGTGGTTGAGGACTCAAGGAGGGTTGAGCCCAAGAAGTATAAGGGTCCAAAGGCAAGGGCAAGGTTCCAGAAGTCATACAGATAAGTATGTAGCTATAGGGCCAAAAGGAGGTGTTCAACTGTGATGTTCCCTGTAAGGTGCTTCACGTGCGGTGCAGTGGTCGCTGACAAGTATGAGGAATACAAGAAAAGGACCGAGAATGGGGAGACGCCGAAAGATGTGCTTGACTCGCTCGGCGTCCAGCGCTACTGTTGCCGGAGGATGTTCCTCGGCCACGTGGACAACACAAAGGAGATAGTGAGGTTCTCAAAGTTTTAGTTTTGCTCAGGGGCCGCCAAGCAAACCGATAGGTTTGCGGGCACCTTCCGCGAAAGCGGAAGTGTGGGTGGAAAACCCCTATGTTTTGCGGCTTGACGCAAAACTACCTGGGTTATAGGGGGCGGAGCCCCCTATGGGGCTGTGGGCTAGCCTGGCATGCTATCGCCTTGGGGTGGCGGTGACCCCAGTTCAAATCTGGGCAGCCCCATACTCCAGGGGGAAGTGTCCCCCTCGGAGGCCCTCTTGAGTATGTGGATTGGGGGGAGGATAAGATAAATAAATATTTTCCTTGCGAGTGCATAGCTATTTATACTTCAATTTCTTGATTATCATATGAGCTTTGACGTTGGTAGGGGCAGGCCCACCCGGCTTGACATAAAGGAAATGGTTGTCAAGCGTAAAAAAGAAAGACCGTTCGTATGCCGCATACTAGGCAGCAACCAGCTCGTTGCACTGCCTGATAGCTGCTCAAATTCGCAAATCATCAGCATCTTATACCGAAAGTATCACCACGAGCCAGGTATCACCGAAGCTGCAAACCTGATGCTTTGGCAACTGCTTAATTGGAAGGAGCTTGAGAAAATCCTGTCAGTAACCGAGGATTATACGCAATTGTGTGCAGGCGTGCTCGTCTCATCCGCACTACGATGGAAATCCTCAGCCATAAAGCTTGAGACGGTAAGGCTAATCTCAAACCTCAACGAAAACGGGGCTCTCCCGCTATTACACCCATATAGGTGGAAATGCTGCGCAGTGAAATCAGAAAGCTTTGCCGACCGGGGATGCGTCTTCCTTGCGCACAAAATAGAGAGGATGCACCCCTATGGATACCTGTTTGACCATATGAGCCTCATCAATGTGCTTATGATGTGTTGCGACACAGCAAACCTGCGGGAAAAGCACTTTTGATTTGCTTGTGTTTGCCCACATCCCTGCACGATGGAAGGGCACGCGTTTCATTTTTAAGCGTTTACCTGCCTAAAATAGCACTCTACGAAGGTGTAATAATGCTAACAACACAGGAAGAATACTTGGAATCCGGCATACACATAGGCACTAGGCTTAAGACGCCATATATGAAGANTTTCATTTACAGAGGTAAGGCCTGACAAGCTGTACGTTATGGACTTGGAGAGTATTGACTCGCGCATACAATCTGCGGGGGAGCTGATTGCGCGCTATGATGCTGACAAGGTGCTTGTTGTGGCATCACGCCTTTATGCAATAGATGCGGCACAGAGGTTCTGTGACCTTGTCGGCTGCAAGCTCGTCAAGGGCAGGTTCCAGCCAGGCACGCTTACCAACCCGAAGAGCAAGCACTTTACAGAGCCACAGCTCGTAATCGTGTCCGACCCGAGGACGGAAATACAGGCGCTCAAGGAATCGTCGTTCCGGGGCGTGCCTGCCATCGGCCTTGTTGATACGGACAACTCGGCAAGGTATCTTGATCTTGTTGTCCCCTGCAACAACAAGGGCAAAAAATCACTGAGCCTTGTGTACCGCCTGCTTGCAGCCACTGTGCTCAAGCTGCGTGGTGATGCTGATGCTGATGCCAAGGTAAAGAAGGCGTTTGAAGATCTTGAAATGCCCGCAGAGGGGCAACCCCCGGCTGAAGGAGCGCCGGCCGCTGAGGCTGAGCCACAGGAAGAGGCCGCAGGTGCTGAGAAAAAAATGCGCAGGAAGAAAAAGAGCGAAGAGTAATCCTCGCTTTCGCTTCCAGCTCAATTATCAAATTACTGAAAGCGCCCAGAGTGCAAAGAGTATCCCAGCAATAAGCACTAGGGGGAGCACAAATTTTGCGACAGAGACTATTGCATTCACGGTGCCGATTAGCTTGAGTGACTGCCGGGGCCCGAACACCTTTAGGCGCACATCTAGGGATTTGGCATATGCCTTGAACGGCTGCACTTCCCCCTTGAGCGCTGATGCGCGCGCATATATCTCCTCTTCAACCTTGGATGTGTCATATGCGCCGAATGGGTTGACGACGCCGCTTACCTTGTTCTGCATATGCGAATCCGTTGTCATTATCACGACGTCCGTGTATAAATGCCTGAGATGGGACTCAAGCCGTGATTTTGCCTCGTTTGTAATGCCATTTGAGTCAATCACCACGTAAAGCACAGATTGGCCTTTTGACACAAAACAGAAAAGGCTTATGCCATTGCCGCTTATGCCGTGTGATGAGTAGGAGTCATCGCACAGTTTGGCACACGCAAACTTGGCCTGTGATTGCTTCACCTGCCCCGCCACGCTTCCAAGCTTGCGCATCGCGCTTACGTATTCTGCAGCTTCTTCAGAGCCGAGCAGGAACTGTGTTATCTCGCCGGTTTCAGAGTTGTGCTCATCTGCGATAAGCGCAGTGCTGAAATGCCTGCGGCCAATCTCGCGTAGCAGCAAGCCGAGCCCGTAATCCATATCCTCTGTGGTGTGGGGGTGCCTGCTAAACGTGCTCAGCACGGAATCGCCTATAAGCAGGTGCGATGCAATTGCCTTGCCGTGCGACGTCCTTACAAAAGCCATTTTTGCTGGGCGTGCCTTTGCCTTCGCCTCGGATATGAACTTCCTGAGTGGGGAAACTATGCGCTCAACCTGCGAGGAGGTTGTTGGGTTGAAATCGTGCGTGCAAGCGCCGTGCATCACCACCGTGCAGCCCACATCACTTGCAAGCTTTGCAGAAATCTCCGTTGGGAAATTGCTGCCCCCCAGGCTTCCGAACGGCCCAAAATGGACTTGTGGCGAAGTGATTAGGCAAGACCCGTTCGTGGTGCTTACGTAAAGCGCATCAACCACCGTGTCAGCGTAAACACCTATCTTGTGGAATTCTGCCTCAAGGTCCCGCGAGCCGTACAGCCACTGGGAGACGAACAGCGAGAATGCCTTGGTGCTTGATATTGAGAACGCCTTCTTGAGTGGGGCGTTCACTATGTTTATGAGTATATACGTAAAGGCTGCAAAGATGGCCGAGCTTACTGCAAGCTTTATGAGCAAGTCATTGGGGGAAAGCGAGATTGCCTCAAAGTAATACATCATTATTGAGAAGAAGAACAGCTGCGTCAGGGAAAGCATAACGCCACTGTACCTCAGCCAAAATATGAAGTATGAGCATAGGAAGACTACCAGGGATATCACCGAATAGCCGATTATCAGGGCATTTATGTCCCCAAGCGCAAAGAAGACCGCATAAACCACCACATACAGCACAGACGCGATGAGCATAAGGAATAGCGCGCGCTTCAGCATAACCCCCCTTGCAACCCTGAACAGGGCCGCGGAAAGCACTGCGGGCACTGTTATGAGCAGGAAAGATGTCAGCATTGCCTGGAATGCGCTGAACCCTTTGAAGTAGGCAAGCACGGCTGCAAGAACCGCGGTTAACATCAGCAATGCGACAAGCTGGTAGCGCGGCTTAGGCAACGATATGAAATAATTTGTAAGGTTTACTGCCTGCGACACGTCCTTGCCAACTTCGGTTTGCATATGCGTTGATTTGGCTAAATAAGTATAAAAATAGAATTAAAGGTAGCTAAGCTGCTCCAGTAGCTTGCTGCTCTCGTCTTCCTTCTCCTTTTGCGTATAATGCAGGGACGGCGTGAAAGACTTGTCAAGTATCCTGCTTGAAACTCCGGTTATTATAGAGGTCACGATAATCTCATCACCCATATTGGGGTTGACTCGTGCGCCCCACAATATGTTCGCGGAATCAAGCAATGACCTTCCGACTTCCTCGCCGATTCTCGTGGCATCTCCAAGCGTGAGCGACCGCCCACCGCTGATGTGGATGAGTGCGCCGTTAGCGCCTGCCAAGTCAACATCAAGCAGCGGGTTTGCAAGCGTGCTTGTTATTGCATCCTCAACACGCGTGCCGCCCTTGCCTTCGCCAACCGAGATCATTGCCAGCCCCTTGTTTGAAAGAAGGGCGGTTATGTCCGCAAAGTCTATGTTGATAAGGCTGGGGTGCTGTATCGTGTCCGAGATGCCCATAACCGCATTAGCAACAATCTCATCGGCAAGCGCAAACGCCTTGTCCATTGGAAGGTTGGGGACGTAGGAGACCAGCTTGTTGTTGTCTATGAGGACCACCGTATCCGCGTGCCTCTTGAGCTCATCTATGCCCGCAAGCGCTTTCTTCATGCGTGCGCGCTCAAGCGCAAACGGGAACGTGACCATCCCGACAACGCAAGCCCCCTGCTCCTTTGCAATCTTTGCAACCACTGGTGCTGAGCCTGTGCCGGTGCCGCCGCCCATACCCGCAGCTATGAAGACCAGCTCCGAGCCCTCAAGCATCTTCCTTATGTGATCCTTGTCAAGCTCGGCGGCCTTCTGCCCCATCTCCGGGAAGCCACCGCAGCCCAAGCCCCTCGTGAGGGCGTGGCCGAGCACGTGCTTCTTGTGGGCGCGCACGATGCCCAGGTGCAGCTTATCCGAGTTTATTGCGATGGTTTCGGCGCTGGTTATCCCCATATCAGTAAGGCGGGTGATGGTGTTGCATCCCGCACCACCAAGCCCGACCACCGATATTTTTGCGCCGAAATCACCGTTTTCCACGTCCAAGTTCCCACCGCTTAACCAATGACCTCAATGTCATTGACAGGGCCCTGCTCCTCCTTCTGGCCGAACTTGCCGATAACGCTTGCACCGGTCACACCGGTTACTATCGCGACTATCTCAAGCTTGCCGTCATAGTTCGGGAGAAGCCTTGCGCCCCACTTGACATTTGCCTCGGCATCCATCTTCTCTGAGATGAACTCGCCTGCCTTGATTGCGTCACCGAGCGTAAGGTCCCTGCCACCGCTGATGTGGATTATCGCGCCCTTTGCGCCCGCAAAGTCAACATCAAGCAGCCTGTTCTTGAGCACAGACTCTGATGCACCCCTCACGCGGTCCGGGCCCTTGCCCTCACCCACTGCGATGAAGCCGACACCACCATCCGCCATAATTGCGCGGACATCCGCAAAGTCAATGTTGATAAGCGAAGGCTGTGTGATTGTCCACACGAGGCCGCTGATTGCCTTTGCAAGGATTTCATCCGCAACTGCAAACGCATCGTTTATCGGAAGGTTGGGGACGAGCTCAACGAGCCTGTTGTTGTCCACTATGATGACTGAGTCGCACACTTTGCGCAGCCTCTCAATGCCCTCCTCGGCCTTGATTCTCCTCGCCCTCTCAAGCGAGAATGGGTAGGTGACCATTGCGACGGTGATTGCCCCCTGGTCCTTTGCGATCTCGCCGATTACGGGCGCCGCACCGGTACCAGTGCCTCCACCCATACCAGCGCACAGGAACACGAGATGTGCGCCGCTGAGCTCGCGCTCAATTGATGCACGGTCAACCTCTGCTGCCTTTGCACCGACTTCGGGATAGCCGCCCGCACCGAGGCCCCTCGTTATGCTCTTGCCAATGAGGAGCTTCTTTGCGCGCGGGTCAATCACGTTCAGGTGCTGCTTGTCCGTGTTCACGGCTATCAGCTCGGCACCCTTTATGCCTGCTGCCAGCAGCCTGTTGATTGTGTTGTTGCCTGCACCACCGACCCCAATCACTGAGATCTTAATGGACTCGTTGTCCATTGTTTCAGGTGCATTCGCGGCCTTTTCGGCTTCGCGGTTTCCCAGGGCAGATCTTATTATGCTTTCCATGGTTTCCCTCTTTAAATAGGTGTGCTTTTTATTGTGCAGCGAACATTTAAATAACAAATTTTCGGACAAAATAAATTGCTAAAAAACGACAAAAGTCATAATAAGTTAAGATAATTGTCACTTTGGCGAAATGAGTCAGAAAAATCATTATTTCGTGTTAAATCCAAATTTTAGCGGAGTTCAATATGGCAAAAAATAATTTTTCATATGAAATAAAGGCTAAAATAGGTATTTTTCGTTTTAAGAAGCGTTTTAGAATCTGTTTTTTGAAAAAAGGCAATATAGACATTGTTTTACGGCTTATCGCAGAGAAAAGAGCAAATTACCACTTTAAGATGTTTTAAACGTTTAGAATCTCGATTATGGCTGGCAAAATGGTTATTTTTTGAAAACAGGGCTCTTAAATCCTTAAATCAGCCGTATAAGCCCTCTGCCCAAATCACCAACGTTTGCCTGCATAAGCTGGGCAAACTGGTGCATAAATGAGTATGCGCCGACGATTGCGACAAGCGGGTAAAGTATAAGGGAAAGCAACGTTAGCTGTATGAATGAGGCCATCAGCGAGAGTATTACCCAGTCTTTGGAAGATGAGTTCTCATCAACTAGCTGCCGGTGGCTCAGCATTGCATCTATATAGTAGTTGAGGAAATCACTAGGCGCTTCGTGTGCAACCGTCATCATTATTTCTCCCTCATTGACTTTAAGCACGCCCATATTTGATATCAGCAGAATTGAGAACAGGAGAGGATATACAAAATAGAGCGCAACTGATGATGCAATTAGGAACGCACCGAGCGACCGTGTGAATGGGAACGCACGGAATGCAAGGCCCGCAGGGAACGCCAAGACGAAATATGACTTGATGAGCTCAATTAAAGCAAGCTGGAAGTATATGAAGAGAAAACCATAATACGAATATTGGATCTGTGATGCGATTATTTCTGCAATCGGTTTGGCAAAATAATAGCCCAGGCAACCGTATCCAGGGAAGTACTCGCAAAGAGATGCTAATGTGACGGCCGGCACATATGCGAGATACAAACAGTTGTATATGGAATTCAGCCTGTCCAGCCGTGAGTACAAGTATGCTTTAGCCAAGGCGATATGAGGGAGCTCTTCCACTTGCGAGGCGTAAACCATTATGTCCATATATTTGGCAAGCTCCCCGCTTCCTGTAGCCGTAGCAAAATCTGTCAGGAACACGCGCACAAGATCCGTGAAAAGCGCAAGCGCACCAACTGAGAGGAATAGGAACAGCGCGGTTGCAAGGCATTGGAACACTTCATTTGATATCCACGACTCAAGGCTCTTGTTCTGTATTATCTTTGACGCCATATACAGGAGTGCGATTATTGCTGATGTGATTAAAAGCACTATTGTTGCGTATCCAAATGAGCTCGCCATCATCGCGTAATAATACGAATAATAGTCCATCATATCACCCGGAACACCTGTATGAGGTCAAGCTGCTCGCCCATTGATGCCGAGAGCGTGCGCACAAGCTCAATCAGTATTATGAACTCCATTGCAGGAAGCATCACAGCAACAAAGAAAAAGTCAGTGTTGAGGAATAGCACTACAATGAGAGTGAACAGCGGGGCAGCGCTAAATGAAATTGCTTTTAATATCCCCAATCCTGTGAGTAAAATAGTTGTGGCGAGCCCTCCCATCGCACCACCAATAACCTTGCTAACGACAACAAGTAATGCAGTCGTTGCAAGGGCCACGGTTATCCCGATGCCGCTGTATGAGGCGCCATCAACTATCATGCCGCCCTTCCCCATATTCGCATCTTCTTTCAGCACACATTTCCCTTCAATTGTACTGTAAGGCGCATTTTTGCAGCACAATGACCCGTCCTCGTTGGGGGGCTCGCCTTCAATAATACAGGGTGAGCAGTATCCTCTCGCCTCGGAAGGGCCCCGCAGGCAGGTGCCGGAGTTACACTCATCATCCTGAGTGCACGAAGGCGCATTATATAGGAATGAGTTTAGCTGTGCTTCATCAACATCAACGTTTTTCACGAATATGTAATAATTGTACGCAAGGAAAAGTGGATATATTACGCTTCCTGCTATTGCAAGGGATATCAGTGCTCCCCCAAAAGTCTTAGTTGCAGGGATGACACGGAAAAGTACCCCCAAAGGCAGGAGCAGCGTGAACGCACTCTGCTCAAAAAATTTGAGCGTGAACATCTGCGTGGATATCGAAATCAGGAGCACGGTTACCGATGAAAACATTAGACCAGCCATATTAAGTATGGGCTCAAACCCTTGCATAGACGCTATTGAGCCGAGCGTGCCTGGCACTTCAACCTTGAAGCTTGACATCTGGGCGGAATATATAATTTGCAGAAGCAGCGACTTGTAGAATTTTTCCCCCAAATAGTATATCAGGTTAAGGTAAGCATCACCAAGCTCAATCAGCGGGATGCTGTTCACATCAACACCGCCAGCCCCCTCGCCCCCTACTTTGAAATCAAGGCCAAGGTAAGCCGGTGTTATGTTGCACAGACTGTTCACAAGGCCGAGGAGGATTACTATGAACACTGATAGGCTAAGTATCTCGCTTATTCCAGCACGCGCAATCCCCTTCACCTGCGGCCTTGACACTATAGTGCCCACCATATACATTAGCGCATAAAGGCTCACGCCTATTAGCAGTGCGAGCGTTGAGTAGAGCAGCCAGTCTACCTGTGCGGAGCACACGCCTCCCATGGGTGCATATTGCGGAAGCGCCATCATATCAGCCTCACTAAATGGCTAAGGTTGAGCGGTGTGCCCAACACAACCTGCGAGAACTCGCGCATGAACAGCACGATTATTGTAAGGTTTATGAAAGGCAGTATGCCGATAAGTATTACCAGTGAAGTGCCTACTGCATCCATTATGTCGTATGCCAGAAAGCTTAAAGTAAGAGCTGCAACGGCGATAGAGACCACAGACACTTTTCGCATAACACCTGCAAACTTGCTGAGCTTTGAAATTCCACCTGGCGAGGCACCCAGCTTTTCAAGGACTTTTGCAGCCAATGTGGTGCCTGCCGCCAGCCCAGCTGACCCAAGTGCCACCTTACCCCACGGCGGGATGGATTTTAAAGTGGAATTCAAAACCGCAAGGGGACCTATCCCCGCCCCGCACGTGCCTTCCTTTGTTTTTTCCTCAATGGTAGCTACATCAACTATGGAGTAGTCCCGCTGTATGAATTTATCAACTATGTAGTTTATGCCCGGGCAGTCGCGTGAGCTCACAACCGTTGCAAGAATGTCCTTGTTGTAAAAGAGGCCCAGTGCCCCTATCCCCCAAGCCCCTGATTCTGACCTATCCTCAACAATGCCGGAGAGTATCCAAAGGTCAAGCGCAAACACGGCAGGCGTTATTATGTATGCGCCGATTGCTATGCCGATTAGGACGTTGCCGGCGTGCATTGTTGGTGTGAACGCACGCAGTATCACGCCAAGCGGCAAAAACACCGGCAGTATGCTCTGGTGTATAAAATTGAGGAACATAATCTGGAAGGCATTCAGCATTATCCCAACCGATAGCATATTTGTTATTATGCCAAGCACGAACATAAGCGGGCGGGCGAATGTCCCGAAAGAGATGGGAACAAGCTTGCCTGATCCAGCAGGCACGCTATAGCTTCCTGAAAGGAACTGGACAATATAGAAGTTTACTGCGGTCACAACAAGCAGGTTTATTGTAAGGAACACTTGGTTCCATGCAAGGAACATTGCAGAGACATCGTACATATCTGCGTTGCTGGGCAGGTTGAATTCTCCGAGCAGGATTTGCGTCACAATCGTAGAGGTGAAGAAATAGATTGCAGGCAAAGATGCAATCAATATGAGCGAGCCTATGGAGGTGTAAAACGTGTCTTTAGCCTGTGCGGACATCTTAGGGTCCTGGAACAGTGAAGAGCCCATATAAAGGAGTGCCGCTATGAGCAGTGAAAGGCCGACTGCAACGTACGCACCTCCACTTTGGGAGATGATGCTTTCAATTACCTTGACATCGGTGCCTATGCCAGCAGATACGAGTGGCAATGATAAGAGCAGTGCAACTGCAATGAGCTGGATCCTCTGCGCCATCATCATATCAGCCTCGTCAAGCCGGCGATCTCAACATCGCCGCCAAACAGCCGGGACGTCTCTCTTATCGCGGCAATTGTCGCCACGAGCGAAAATATTGATGAAACGGTCACTGCCGCAATTACCCGTGCAACAATCTCAAGGATTGAGTATTTCTTGTTCGCTGGATCCTGCGGGTCAAAATCAGCTGCAGTGCCGAATGCCCTGTTGCCGCTTGGATCGGGCACTTCACCAAGGCTGGCAATGTTGTATCCAACGCCGCCGTCAAGCGATTTAGCCGCCGCATAGCCAAGTGGATTGCCGATATCCTTCTCAATTGCCTCTTCAATAAGGTCATCAATGCTCGCTTGCTGCGATTCCACAAGGGGGTGGAACATATTGAAAAACGTGAATGCGTAGGGTGCCGAGTCAATTATGAATTTGGTGCTGAAATGCCCATTCAAGTCTATGAAAGACTGCGAAAGAATGTACATATAGGGCAAGGCAAAGAACAGGCCAAGCGTTATTCCCATAAGCAGGCCACCAATTTTCCGCGTGAATGGGAGCACACGCAGTGCAAGCCCTATATTGAAGAACACTGGGAAGAAGTATACTGCGTTTATCACCAGGAACAGCTCCTGCGCCTTCACGAAGATCAGCACTTTTGAAAGTATTGAAAACGATTCTGCAAATATGAACGCGTCAATCTCCTTGAACGCAAGCGGGCTTAGGGAGAATAAGCCGCCTGATTTCTTTAGGCTTGCAGCTGTTGCAGCCCAGTCATAGGCCCGCAGCATGCCTTTTGCAAGCACGCGGATATTATTGTATGACTCTGCAAGGTGGGCGCGCGCAACCTTTATGTGTGCAGCCATAATAAGGTCCTGGCTTGCATCGCACGAGCCATTGTAATAGTCGCTTGGGATGGCTGAACAGAACACACTGTTCAGGACAATTAGCGAGCCTAGTATTGAGCCAACTATTATTGCTGAGTATATCGCTTGCATAAACTCGTGCCTTGCCATCCCAACAATATTGTCGTTCTGCAGTGCCTTGCCGACCATATACAATAGCGAGACAAAAAGTATGTGTATAACTGCAAGCAGCACTGCTACCGGCACAAACGTTACGAAAAACTCAGTAAATGAAAATGCACCGAGCACTATTGTGGCCATTATGATGTTACCTCCTTTATGAAGCGGATTATTGATTGCGACATTGCAACAGAAAGTATTACTGCAAGCGCAGGCATTACTACACCTAAGAATATATGGTTGCCAATGCTTACAAACATATTGCGTATGCTCGTATAGTTAGCTGCGGTGAGCGCCCAAAATGATGCGTCTTCAAACTTCTTGCTCGCCAAAAACAGGTAGCAGGCGGCCGTTTCAAGGCCGCTGCAGGAATCATATGAATGCCCAAACTCCTCGGTTATCTTCTCATAAGTCATCTTATCCTTAACATTATCAACGATACCCAATGAAGCCACATAAATGTACGGGAAAACCGTGTAGAATGAGAATGCAACCACCATCAGGAACGTCCCTGCATCCCGCAGTAGGGGGAAGGTGCGCAGGAATATGCCTATGGGGAAGACAATAGTCATTGCGGTTGATTTCAGGAGGACGAGCAGCATTGATTGCAGGTAAAGGCTTGCGAACATTGATTCCATTATAAAGGATACCACGTTGAGGCTGGTGTAAAGGTACCTGAAGCCGGCAAGCGGCTGGAACTTTGCACCTATAAGTTGCATTGAAAAGTTTGACAGCGCACTAATCTCAAGCATAATCTGGAATAGGCTGCGCAGCATTGGGTATAGCTCGCCATACATCACCTTGTTCATCCCGGCTATTGCAGTATCAAATATTGGCTTGCCGTCAGAAGAAGCTGAGCAAGAGGCCTCGTTAGCGAACGCCACAATGCCCGTGAACATAAACGCAAGCGTGATTGTCACGGCCACATTATAGAGCTCCCTCTTTGACATTTCCACGTATTCCTCCCTGCGGAAAAGGTTGCCTAGCATATACAGCAGGGCCGCCACAACAATCATCAGGGCCAAGGCTGCAGCTATCGCCGGGCCGATCCCGCCC
>JAOAKR010000009.1 GCA_026419815.1 Microcaldota archaeon
AAGCTATGCTTTGCATGCCATATAAACACTTTCCCGCATAAATGAATATATGGCTAAGGTGCGGTATGAGAAGGCCCCAGATGTGGACCGTATCGTGCAGGCGGTAATGGCACGGTTTGCGGGCAAGCTGGCGCACATAAACCAGTTCAGGGTGTTGTGCGTGCGCTCATACGGCTCGCAGGCGCGTGCATACGCGCGTATATGGAGCATGCCACAAGTGTGGAAGACCGCGCTTGAGATTGATGCGTTCTATGTTATTGAGGTGCTGCACGAGCACTTTGACAAGCTGCCGGCGGAGCAGAAGGAAAGGACAATACTGCACGAGTTGCTGCACATACCAAAGACGTTCAGCGGGGCGTTGCTGCCGCACGTGTACGGAAAGGACGGCCTTCATATAGAGGAAATGGTAAAAGAGATATATGAGTAGTATACGCAAATCCTTCCAACGGATTAGCGGCGCTTACTGCCCAGCTCTTCTTTGTGCAAGCAATTCCATCATCTGCTGCTGTATTATTCCAGCGCCGCCCTTACCAAGCTCCTCATTATACGTCTTGCCGTAAACCCTTTGGTAAAGGCTTTCCCCTGGTGCCTCGGCAACTTTGAACAGCTCCTCTGTAGAGGTGACCGCTTCCCGTGCCTTTATGACATCCTCAACACCCTCACGTATCGCATTTATCCTTTCAATTAGAGGCAGGCTAGTATCCATTGCCCGCCGTGATGCATCGGGATTATACTCTTGCACCACTTTAGCCATTTTTTCAATATACTCATACCCTTCCTTGCCGATAGACTTATCCTTTGAAAGTGCTTTTTCTGCCAATTCGTCACATTTCCTGGAATGGTATTCGGATATTGAATTCGCAAGCCCGCCATCGTTCATCTCATTGTAGCCAGCCTTCTCAGGAATTGACGTGATTGGCAAGACATCGCGCACGAGCTCATTATATCTGGACTCATTCTCACGGATTTTTTCCTTGAATTGCGTATCCAGTAGTATATCCCTGTCCTTGCTCTCATACAGTTCCTTTAGGCGTGCCGCAGCCTCATCAGTGGCACTCTTGACATCACCCTCTGCAACCTCGCGTGTGGCGCCCAAGAGCCTGATATATGGATCAAAGCCAATTACAGGTGCATTTCTCATATTAGTAGAATCAAGCCGTTTCCCTATTTCATTAACCTCATCATCAAGCTTGCCTATATATGCACCCATTAACGTTTTTTGCCCAATTAATATCTCTATTTGGTCTTTTTGATTCAGTTGCTGGATTGCACCACTGTTAACCAACGGCTCCATTATTGATTGGATTGCGGAATCCATAAGCTTGCCTTGCTTGGCCAAAGCTTCCAGGGTTCGTGAATCTTTTGCGTAAGCCTCAAGCTGATTCCTATTAATTTTAAGACCGGCGTCCTCAGCAGATTTAACAAGCTCCCTCTCGCGTTCCTTGTATATTTCATCCAGCGCACTTAAAGCGCCTCGCGTAAATGATCGTGCTTCATCAAACGCTTTCCTTGCGAAAGAATCCTTTGGTATCTCCTCTCCCATTACGCTTTGTGTTACAATTGCTCCGCGCTTTGCGTTTGCGATCTGCTCATCCATCTGCCTAAGCATTGCACCAAGCTTTTCAGCTGCCTTGGCATCCTTTGCAGCCAGTGCAGCATCATATTCTTTGGAAATTTGCAAATAAAGCCGTTCCATTGCATAACTGTTTTCAACGTGCTTGAGCAAACCAGAGAATGTTTCAACCTGCTTTTTATCTTCCTTTTTCCCGGCTTGTGCTATCTCATTCCTCAATAACAGCTCTATTTCATCCAGTGGAGGAGGTTTCGCAGAAAGATTGGAGATGACCTTTACAGCAATTTCTTTGGTTTTATCATCGCCTTCTCCCTCAGCCCGCTTTACGATGTCCCCAAGGAAAGTGGCAATAATTTTTTTCCCATCCTCAGTGAGGACGAGCTTCTCATACTCTGCACTGAGCTGCTTCTTGTTAGGCTCAACAATTGTTGAGGAAGAGATATCAGATATCCCCTTGAGAGCATCTCTACGGCCAATTATACCCAACTCCTTTTTGCCGATATCTGCTCTTCTGAGCTCGTCACCACTAAGTTCGGCACACATCGCAGCCTCAGCCGCAAGCATGATGGTGCTCTTTACGCCTATGAGCGTGGTTATCTGAGCCATCTTGAGCATTTCAGCGTGCGCATTATACTCTTTTGTGATCTCAAGCACAGGCTGGAGCGCCTCCCTAAGCTGGCTTATATCCTTGCCTTCTCGCCCAGCCTTCTCTATGAATATGAATATTTCCTTAAGTGATATGCTGCCATCTGCGGATGGCTGCATGCCGCTTTTCAATGCAAGCTGGTACAATTCAGCAACTTTAGGATCCTTTTGTAAGGCTTCCCACTTCTTGAGCATCTCTTCACAGCGCTGAATTGCCTTAGTTGTATCGGCAATTTTGGCTTGTGCATCCTTAAGCTGCGCCTCTATGCTCGCAAGCGTATCATTAAGCCTCTTTAGCTTGATTTCCTCATCAGCAGTTAGCTTCCCCCTCTCCTTTTTAGCATCAAGTACCGCAATTGTATCCTTAACCTCACCCTTTTTCTCTTTAAGTGCACCAATCGCTTTCTTATAGGTTTCAGCATTCGCTTTAAGGCCTTCCATTTCTTTTTTCAAGTCATCTTCGTGCACAAGCCCGCCTTTTGCGCTTATCCTGCCGCCATTAAGAAGATTTGCCAGAAGCCGGCCGCTTTCCTTGGTCAACGCAGTGACTGTCGCAAAATTCCTGAACCCAAACGCCCTGCGCTCCTTGCCATCCTTCCCCACGACCCAAATTTCCTTAAAGGGATTGCTGAAATCAGGGCTCCTAAGGAGCGAGAAGTCCCCGCCCAACGCGGTGATCAGGGCACCAACGAATGCCCACGCCATCGCTGTTGAGCTTGCCTCAGTATATGCCATCTTTTCTACCAAGTCCGTAGCCTTGCCACTATCCTGTGCAAGCGCTACACGTGCTCCTTCTTGTGCAGGTTTTTGGGGCTGCACACCCGGCTTTTCAACCTTCTTCTGCTCCTGTGGAAGGCGGCCCGCAGCCGGCTTTGCAGTACCACTTTGCGGCCTCTCTTGGTCTTTTGGTGCCTCTTTTTTCACAGTTGCACTTTCTTTCGGTTTTTCTTCTTCTTTGGTTACAGTGGCCTTTATAGCGCCAGAAGATATGCCACTTATAATGCTGCCAACTGCTACAAGGCCCGCTGCACCAGCCGCAAACCAGCCACTTGTCGTCTGTTTCATCAGGCGGCGCTGTGTGCGTATGCCCTGCGGCGCAGTAAAGTCTACGATCCCGAATGGGTTTTGGCCAGAAGCGTACATTGCTGCCCCGAGCAGGCCGGCAAGCAGCAGTAATGGCATACACGTGACAAGGTTGATGCCTTCAGGGAGCTCGGCCTGCACTGCGGATGCCATTTCCCCACCACCACCGCTAACCTCTGCCTCGCTTTCCTTAAACCCTGCCATCCCAGCAAACTTAACTTTAACGGTATGTGATTCAGACCCTGGGATTACAAACGTTGCAGTTGCCTTGCCAGCAGCATTTGTTGTTGAAGAAGTTTCTTCAATATGCTCCCCATCACCATCCGTATAGTTTAGCGTGAACTTGATGCTCTGCCCAGCAATAACCTCCTTTTTGCCGGACGACGGCTCAGTATATGTAAGCGTTGCATAAACGATTAGTTGGCCAGTATCCGCATCATAGTTTTCAGAGGCCTTTAGGGAAGTGGGTATCTTTTCAATAAGGCAGCCTCCGGCACTATATTGCAGCGCGGGCAGAAGCATAACCACAAGCAGCAGCGCAGAAAGCGCCCCCTTCCCAGCCATACGTTCAATATTCAGGATATATGCTTATATATTTAAGGGGGAATTATATGTCATGCGTCGTTGCGCCACCACTTTGCTAGCCCTGCTTATCATATCCTGTGCAGCGCACGCAGCCGATGATTCAGTTTCGCTTGAGCTCGCTGGGAAAGGATGGCTGAGCGATTTGATATATAATGGTGCGATCCCTATCGCACTAGTTATATCCTATTCAATAATTGCGCTTGCTTATATGGCTTCAAAGGTATTTATGTCCCACGAGCTTGGCGCTTGGAGTATGGTTGAGCTTAGGGAGGCACTGGTGAGCACTCTATATGCTTGCCTTATACTTGCGCTCATACCCCCGATGAACGCGCTCATAGAATCTTTAGGCGGAACTGAGGGGTTCACTGAAATTTCAAACAGAATAATTGAGCGTGCAATCACGAAGATAAGCGTACTTGTTGGGCAAACTTCTGCATTCTCATTCCTGCAGATTGCTGGCTGGTCGCCATCTGCAGGATACCCTCTACACGAGGCGGGAATAGACATGATTTACCTAATGCTGTTTTATAACCCGTTCATGGTGCTCTATCTTTTTAACCAGTTTACGAATGCAATGCTGCCCATAATGTTTTCCGCAGTAATCTCAATTGTCGGCCAGTTCGTCCTGCTTAGGTTCCTCGAGCAGTCGCTTTACATCCTTGTAGGGCTAGGGCTGCTGTTGCGTGCGTTTACTTTCACAAGAAGGATGGGGAGCACTGTGATCGCCATATTCTTAGGCGGGTTCATATTTCTCAAGCTTGCACTCTCAATTGAGGCTGCAATATTCGCAAATATGCCGGTCACGGATAAGGATGTCCTTTTGCCAGACAAGATGATAGACCCATTTGGGATGCCAGGGCTGATGATCTCAACGCTTGGGATATACTTCCTTGAGGACTACTATGCCTTATTGCTCACTTTTTGTACTGCGCTAACGTTCATTTCCTGCTCTGCAGCAGGCCCTTGGTTTTTGGTATGTTGGTCTTCGGTTTACCCATTTTGCCAATTTGTAATTTACCCAATAGTGCATCTTATAACATATATGGTGACCGTTGCAGCCATAGTCCTTAACTTGATAGGCGCGATAGTCACACTGCTCACCGCAATGGGCATAGGGATAGCAGCGCTTGGTGGCGGCCCAATAATCGCTGCGGATATGGTCTCTGATCTGATTACTGAGCAGATCGCCGTGAATTCGGACATAATGGCGCTTGCCTTCTTTATGCCGCTGTTCAATATAGTGTTCGTGCTTGCCGGTGTGAAGGCGCTTGTTGAGGCGATGGGCGGCGATGAGGCGGTTGTGCATATGCTGACGTTCATATAGGTGCGCTTATGGCTGTAGCAATAGACCTCGCAGGTTATATGCAGTGGCTTCCCATTGCGCTGCTGCTTTTTGCTATTGCATACCTTGCCATAGGCATTTTCTATATGATTGCAAAGGCGTTCCAAAAGCCTGAATGGGAAGCACGCGCCAAGACTGAGTTTGCCCGAATGTTAGTCTCACTGATAATGCTCATTGTAATTGCTGGGTTCGCAGCCACGCTTGGCCTTGCAGTTGACGCTCTTACGGAAGGCAATGATCCTTTTGAAGCAAGCAAAACATATTTGTCAAAATTCTCGCTCGGCTCAGGCAAATATGAGTCCATACCGTATAATGTGAATGTTTTGTGGGCAGCCGCAAAGGACATGCGCTCAAAGGCGACTATAATTTCACCTATGCCAACCTGCATTGGCGGCGCTTGTTTCACGCAATATGCCGGGTGGATATATGTGGCAGGCCATCTTGAGTCAATAGCTTCCATTACAATCCCATTTGCCGCAAGCATCGTTGTCCAGATACTTGCGCTTGACTTTATTGAGCGGTTCTTCTTGGCGCTATTGCTGCCGGCAGGATTCATACTGAAAGTGTTGCCAGCAACACGTGATGCTGGCGCATACCTCATATCCCTTTCACTTGCATTCTATTTTGTGTTCCCTATGGTTTACGTAGTTGGGGAGCGTGTGCACGCAACTGCTGGCAAGGCATTCATCAAGCAGCTTGAGGATGCCGTGCGTGCTGATGTTGAGCCATCAACATCCTATGGGAGGGTATTTGATGAGACCCAGAGATATGGCTGCGATGGGTGTTCGGCTGCGATGCTTGCCATAACTAGGTTGGCATACATATCGCCGTATGCCGTAACCCTGCCGCTGCTTGCGGTGATACTGTCACTTGCAGCAGCGAGATCGCTGTTCCCAATATTTTCAAGGGACTTCATTGGGGAGGTTGGGATGTAATGCAATTGGCACTTGCACATATGGGTGTTGGCAAGGCAAAATGCGTTGCTTGCATGGGAGTGGCCTTATGAGGGTATGGCTTGCATTTGCATTAGCTCTTATCACCTTTGGCATAGCGTCAGCCGAGGGCGGTATCCCATTCAACTTTAACGATCCGGCTACTTGGGTTCCTATCGCCTCCGTTGTAGTAATTATACACCTCACGCTCGTATCAATAATCTATATGCTCGCAAGCACGTTCCAGGACGAGCAGCTGAAGGCGTGGGGAAAGAATGAGGTTATGCAGGCAGTATTCTCGGCGGTTATAATTGCGAGCATAGGTGCAACAATCGCCATTTTTGACAATGAGATAATACAGCCCTTCTTCGCAGGTGTTGTATCCCCTGAGTGTGATGCGTCTACAGACCCGTTATGCCACCAAGTGCGCACTGACCTCAAGTACACTCCCTCAAGCAACAGGTGGGCTGAGGGCCCCGAAGGTGCACACATAGTGGTTGAGAATGGTAAAGTGATATGCAAAGGGCTAGACAGCTGTGACCCGAAATTCCTTATGGCGCGCTCTTACTTGGGGATAACGTACGAAAAACTGGCTAGAGTGCTCAAGCAGTGCATACGCGATTATGCAGTTTATATGTCCGTTGATGGAATCGGGTTCAATATGGGGATGACATTTCTCCAGCAGGAAATTGGGTTCAATTTTGGAGGAGGCTTCCCAACGCACGGCGTGCTTATGAACACACTTGATCACCTGATAAGCTTAATAGAAAGGCTGATGATGCTGATAAAGTTCCAGGAAAGCGTGCTCAAGTTCTTTGAATACGGCCTTGCAGCCAGCCTTATTGTTATTGGGATATTCTTCCGCTCAATATGGATTTTTAGGAAGGCGGGTGGCCTGTTCATAGCAATGGGAATCGGGTTTATGTTCGTGCTCCCGACTTTATATGCGCTTGGCTGGTATACAATAGACATTCCGCCACTTGCCGAAATATCCAGGGCGGGCGGAATTGCAGAAATAGACATTCCGCCACTTGCCGAAATACCCAGGGCGGGCGGAATTGCAGAGTTTGAGGAAATGGGGGAGCTTGGCACCAATTCAGAAAGCGGTGTTGAGTCTGCAGCCAACACTGCTGGGAAAATGGCGGATCTCAATGCAATACAGGCCGTTGTTGCCGCAGCACTTATGGCTGGCTTTATAACACTGATGGTGTTTGAGATTGTGAAACTTGGTATGGCGGTTGCAATAAAATCGGTGCTTAACTCAGTAATCCTGGCGTCAATGCTTGCAGCGCTCATATCACTGGCATTTGTGAACCTTACAGATGCGGATGACCTATACACGAAGGGGGACAGGATTGGCCTTCTTGATACAATTTCGCGGTATGCAATTGTTGCAATTGCCCTCCCCCTGCTTAACTTCTACATAACATTTTCATTCATACGTGGGATGTCCCCGCTGTTCGGCGGTGATGCTGAAATACCTGGGCTGAGTAGATTCCTATGAACATCTTCCTTGGCTGGAACGAGCTTGCACTGGCGTGTGTGGCAATCGCATACCTGTTTGCGGTGTTAGTGTATATGCTTTCATACATAATAACTTCCGAGCTTATGCGTGCGTGGGCCCGCTCCGAAATGCAAAACATAATATTTACGCTCATACTGTTCGCAACGCTTTCAACGCTTGCGGCATTGCCATTCATAAGCGGCGACAAGAATACAAAGGGATATGTCTATGAAGGGAAGGAATACCTGGGTGTGCTGTACAATGACTCAACTGCCTGCATAACCAACTCAATGAGGGATGCAAATGCAC
This sequence comes from Microcaldota archaeon, assembly GCA_026419815.1. GTDB lineage: Archaea > Micrarchaeota > Micrarchaeia > CAILAH01 > CAILAH01 > DYJQ01. The sequence goes on from JAOAKR010000009.1 coordinate 7,974, forward strand.
TGGCCGTGCTTGGCAGCACATCTATCTCTATAAGCTCGCTCATATTTGGCCTACAGTCACCCACATACAAGGATTCATCAGGGCAGATAGTGAAGTATACATATCCCGGAGACATAACCTCAATGGGGAGTATGGGCGTCTCGCTGGCGCCGTTCATCTCTCCAATTACTACTATGGTCTCAAATGTCCAGCAATATTCAATGATCCCCATTGGGATGATAAAGCTGCACCTACTGCTGATTGACTTCATAATAAGGAATGGCACATCAATACTGCTGCCGGTTGGAATTGCCATGCGCGCATTTAAGTTCTCCCGCAATGCCGGAAATATGATAATTGCACTTTTCATTGCACTCTACTTTGTGCTGCCTGCAGCGTATCTGTTTAATAGGGGGCTTCTTCAAGAGGTTACTGGGGACTATAAGGCAGAACTTTGCTCAGACCCTTTGGATTCGCCCAGCCTGCTTGGGGAGATGGTTGCAATGCTAACCCAAAATTGGGGCTTTGACCCAAGCAAGATGCTTGACAGGAGCATTACAGTTAATATTGAGGAGATAGTCCCTGAGAAGCTGACGTTTGGCGGCAGCGGGCTTTCAAAGCTTGCGCTGCGCGTCGGCATTGAGGGTTTCCTATTGCCGTTTTTCTCAATAATCCTTACGCTAGGGATTGCGCGTGAGTTTGCAGCATCACTTGGGAGCGATGTAGATTTCTCCCAACTTGTGAGGGTGGTATGATGAGGATGCTCCCACCATTGATGATGGTTATGCTTGCTGGCCTTGCAAATGCGGCTGGTGGGAATGCCTGCGGGGTAGTATTCTCGCAAGAATACGTGGCAATATTCTTGTTGGGCATTGTAATATCAGTGCTTTTTGTCTCATTGATTTATATGTTCGGCAAGATCGCCCATAACCCAGAGGTTGAGGCGACAACAGTGGCAGAACTCCAGCAGATTGGGGTCACAATTGCCATTGCAATTATGCTTGGTGGCGCCCTTGAAATTGCGTGTAATCTGCAGGTAAGCGCAAAGGGGGTTGCGCTCTCAACAGACAGCGGAGGGCTTTATGCACAGGCGAGCGCAACTTACGAGAAGCTTATTGCTAATACGCTTGCAGTATACCTCGACCTTTCAAATGCACTTATGGAGCGCGCAATGCTTGGCAGCACGTTCGGCGGCGCATCAGTGCTTTTCGTAACAATATATATGTCGCCTTATGCAGCCAATTCAATGATCGCAATGACCATTGCCCCCATTGCACAGTCAGTCCTTATCGCATATTTTGCAGAAGTATTCCAATACACGTTGTTTATGGTAGCACAGAGCGACGTGTTCCTGGCGCTCATCCCAGTGGGCTTGTGCCTGCGTGCATTCCCAATAACGCGTAAATTTGGGGGAACGCTGCTTGCAGTAGCAATCGGGCTTTCAATTATTTACCCGCTCATCGTCTCATTCACGTACACTCTCGTAAACCTTGATGACATAGGCTACCAAAGCATAAGCATAGGCAACGAAACGTTTGCCTATATCGCGCCGTTTGCGGCAGTTATGTTGAGCATACAGCTCCTTGGGCAGATTTTTGGGACAACTGCAATATCAACAATTCCGACGGCACTTCTGCTAGGCGGCAGCGGCTTGCTTACAATGGGCCTTTCCGCTGGCATTGATTCTGCGATGCTTTCAGAATACTTTACGCAAGTATATAGTGCGTATGCCTCAATAATGCTCTATGCATTCTTTTTCCCTGCGATGCAGGTGCTAATAACTGCGGCATTGGTGCGCAGCCTTGCGGGCGCGCTTGGCTCTGAGATTGACATCTCAGGAATAATGAGGGCGGTATGATGGTAGACGTTACGCTTTCACCATGGGAAACATCAGCACAAGTTTTTGCACAGAATGTGCCTTTTGAGTGGATTTCAATAGCAATGTCAGCCGTTATGATAATCGCTCTTATGCTCGTAATACTTTATATGGTCTCTAAGATATTTGGGTCGCGCACCCTTGAGGCGACCGTGCGCAGGGAGTTCTTCCAGCTAGGTGCAACCGTCCTGCTAATAGCTTTCTTAGGGATGTTCAGCGCAACCGAGTCATTCATTTTGGCTGGGAACAAGGACTTTCGGGATATGCTGGGGGGTGTTGCTGCAGAGCAGATACTTGGGAAGAGCGGCTACCAAGTAAGCATATTTGACGTGTCATATGTGTATATGGTCAGCTCACTTAAATGCCTCAAGGCAGAGTACACCAAACAGCTTAAGGCACAGCCGTATGAGATGCTGCCAAGGGTAAATCTGGGCCTCACAATAATCGGAGGCAATTATCCACTTCCCCTCCCCTTAGTTATTGATCTTGCAACGGGTGCTTGGGGAAAGCTTATGCAGGCCATAATGGATGCCGAGGAAATATTATGGCTATCGCTTGCCACTTATTTCCAGATAAATTTCCTCCAGTGGATTGAAGCCTCTATGGTCACGGTTTACCTGCCTCTTGGCATAATGTTGCGCGCGTTCCCGTACACCCGCGGTGGCGGGGCTGCGCTGATGGGGATTGCAATATCACTGTATTTCGTTTACCCATTCCTGCTCACAGTATTATTCGTTAATGCACCACCGCTCCCTCCAGAATGCAGCATCGCTGTTGAAATAAAGGAAAGTGAGGATACGGGCGCCACAGAGGGGGCAAAGATGTGCCCGTCAGACCCTGCCGCCATTGAATCGCTAATATCTGGGGCGCAGGGCAATGCGCCGGAAGGCTCAAGTGGCTTTGGCAAGCTCATATCAAGTGATGTAGGCGGGTTCTCACCAGACAAGGCCGGCCGGATACGGCTTTATGCATATTTCTATCCGTTCGTAGCGATGGCGGGGACTTTCCTGTTTGCGCGCTCTCTCACGCAGGTATTGGGAGGCAACATATCTGACATAGGGCGCGGCATGGTGCGCGTAATATAGGGGTGTTGGCATAGCAAAAGGGTTATTTGGTAGGGCCCGTGGAGACATCCGCATACGGAGGGAATACGGCAAGGCTAGCTTGGTAAGCTCAGTAACCTCAAGGCTTCGCGAAAGCAAGTTTATAGGTTGGATCCAGCTTGCAAGGGGGATGCTGCACCCCCACCTTAAGAGCCCTAAAACGGCAGTTGGCAGCCAAGGGATTGCTAAGCAACCCCCCAACAAGCACATAGCTATTGCTATTGCGGTACTTTTCATAATTGTGCTCATCCTTAACTACGCTTTGCCTCTCCTGCTGAAAGGGGTGTCGGGAGATGAAGAGCGCCCTGAGGCGCAATCACCCCATAGTAAAGGGCCAAATGTATCTGCTTGGACACAGGGCAATTCCAGTGAAGCTTTGCCACAATTAGGGGGTGCTCTACCACCCCAGTGGGGTTCGGCAATATCATCCAAGTCGCCCCCCAATTTCACTGTGGGCAGCTACAATTGCACACCGCTAGGCAACCCACGAGAACTGCTTATGATTGACACATCCTATAAAGTTATATCGGATGGGATGCCCATATACACGCGCAGCACATTTGAAGGGGTTTATGGGGCCACAGCAGTCCATTCAGTAAGGACTTTTGCATACTATAATGGTGAAAGAATTTCCACAGAAGCCCGCTATACATACGGTCTTGATGGCAAGTGCCAAAAAGTAGAATATTCACAGCTATATCCAGGCAGTGGCAGCCATATTACTGAGTGCAGCTCGTACCCGATATGGTTTGTGTGCAGGGAGCTTGTGGATAAAAATAAGTTTGTGCGCAATGATTCCGTAACGGTTGGAGGGCGCATGCACAAAGTTTCAGTATACAGGAGTGGTGCCTTAGAAGTATGGATTGGCGATGATATCCCAATCCTTTACCGGCTTTATGCATCCGGGATAGCTGAGGACGGCACGAATAAAAGCATTAGCATAGAATTAATAGATGTGGGTGCAAGCTGATGCGCAGGTTTCTAATCGTATTCATTTTGGCACTCCTCTTGGCCTCATTTGGATGCCTGAAATATTACGGCCGCAGTGAGCTGCCAACTTCAATTTCAGTTGAGGAGGAACAGGTCAAGTGTGATATCAGCTGTATCTCAGATGCACAATGCAAGAATATTGAGGGTTGCAGCCCTAACCAAATATGCAACCAGCAGACGCATAAATGTGAGGCCGAAGCCCCAATAGAGTGCAAGGCAGCAACGTGCATGACGATGGCAGTGCAGGAATATCAGAAGAACGAGCGATGGGTGTGCTCTCCAGCGTTTAAGGGCGCAAATGATGACCCAGAAGGCACAACATACTTTTCGCTTTATGGTGACGAATGCAAAGAGCTTGTTCACCCAGATACAGTATGCCTTGAGTATGACTGCACTGGTGACTCAGCAACATATTATGCCGGCCACGCCTTCTGCGAGGTGGAAGGCTTATATGCCTATCTCACGTTTTACCCAAGCGAAGGTGCCGCGGGCCAGCATTATGAAGGTATCGGCTCAATGGGGGAAGTCAAGCTGGACGCAGGCACTACTGAAGCGAGCTCTGGCAGGTTCATATGCAATGCACTCTCAAGCATCCAGCGCGGCGGTGCGTATTCAATTGGCAACTGCGGTGTGGAAAATGGGTGCAGGACGTGTGCATATGGAGGAACTGTCATATTTGGGGTTGCTGAGCAGTGCAAGGCGGCAATGCCCATAATTTACCCGTATAATTCCCTAGGCTTTGAATATACGCCGATAGTAGATGAAAAGCTCTCCCCCACAAATGTGGTGCGTGACTTATCATTTGACTACTTGAAGCTCGGTGCCGTTGCGGAAGAATATATGGAAGCTGCCGAAAATGGCCAGGCAATTGGAGGCGTAATGCCAGGGTGCGAGGAAGCCTGCTCATCCTCGCAACCACTCTCAGCTGAGGATTTAGCGGAGGGTACCGGGGATTTCGCTTCAAAGCTTGATGAGTGCAACGCATGCACTGAAGAAAAGGCGAGGGAGCGTACCACCAAGATGGGTGAAAAGGCAAGCGAGGGGACCACTGAAAGGGGGTACGAATTTGAAGAGCTGCTCCCGGAAAACGCCTGCAAGAAGCAGGGATCTGGAAATATTATAGCTGAAAAAGCGACCCCGTGCTGTACGGGGCTCACCCCCTGTGTTGAAATTGACCGTGCAATCAGCGGTGAGATTAAGAAAATCCAAAAGTGCGCAGTTTACACCAACCATACATCAATACCTTACAAGCAATACTATTGCAATTCGCAGCCAGATAAGTGCAGCGCCTGTGAGGCGCACCCTGAAGACTGCTGGTGCACAAGTAGTGAATCGGCTTATGTTTGTGACACTGAATCACTTGACAGCAGAAACACAAGATATTTTGTATGCCAGTGCGCTTGCGCCAAGCCGATATATGCAACGTACGAGTGCACGCGCCCCGGCAACCCGGCAAAGTACTATTATTCTTACTGTGAGCGGACGGCAGATCCCTCTTCGCAAGGGGGTTACCTTTACGAGGTGCACAATTTCACGGGCGGAGTGTTCCAGGCACTGCTTGAGGATACTAACGCGCGCATCCCCACATTTATGCTGGGGCAGGGCCCAACTTTTGATGATTATCTCATTGCACGCAGCTTGTGCCAGCCTTCAGACCCAGGCGATGTCACCATAACAGCTGGCGGCCTGCCGTTTGACCCCACAGTGCTCACTGTGCGTGAAGGCTCTCGCTTATGCTTTAGCAATATGGGCGTCTTGAACCATACCATCAGGATAACTTCGTCAAGCTCAGACTTTTTCACTGCGCTTATGTCGGCAAACAAGCGGGAGCTTGTCACGGTTGCTGGCGGCGAGAGCGTATGCATTCAAGTTGGGCCGAACACCCCTATAAACCGCACATATTCAATCCTTTGGATAGATGATAATGGGCATGCCTATGCCATGGTAACACTTGAGCCCGCATCCCAAAACATTGGTGGGCGAAACATAGTAACGTTATCTGGAGGCAAGCCGGCATTTCTTTATGATGGCTATATTGAGATGGACCCAGTGTTCGCCTCGGGATATATGGAAGGCTATGTCCCCGGCTTTTACATATCACTTGAAAAGCCAAAGCTTTACCCGATATTAAGAGTGCAGGAGATGAAAGGTGAGCGCACAATTTCAGCAAGCGCCCCAGGTGAATACACAAATAGCACCGACGGCGTGAATTTTACGTATGTGGCGTATGCGGATGGGACTGCATTGCGGATGATCGGCCCAGCTGCAAGCCCGTGGTTCCTGCCTGGTGCAATACAGGTGGCCGAAGGCTCAAAACTTTGTGTTAGGAACGAGGTGCCAAACGCACAAAAGACTATATTGCTTGAGAAAAAGCTTAATTACAGCGGTTTCTATGCCCCTGTTGAGGCAAAGTCATCTTACTATGGGCTTGAATGCTGCTTTGACTTGCCGGGTGCGGGCGTCTATCGTGTATCAGATTACCAAACCCAATCAAGTTACGGTTATGTGGTTGTCTATCCCGCGTCGCTGATTTCAACGATCCGTATAAACGACTATACTTACTATCCCAACACTGTGCTCGCAAAGGCCGGAGATATGGTGTGCATAGACAACCCTGTAAACATAAACCGGACAGTTGAATATAAGTCGGATGATGGCAAGGCAGGAGATTTCCTTGTGCCTCCGCTCGGCAAGTATTGTAGCTACAACTTTACCAACAATACTTCAACCTATATGTTCACTGATACGGACACGGGAGGCAAGTTTACCCTTTACGTAAATTCATCATCTGTATTGCGCATTGACGCATATGGAACTGCTGTCACACCCCTGTCGGGCAGGATAGATGAAGGGGGCTGGGTATGTATCAATGCAGTTGACCGCAATGTGGTAATGATTGGCCCAATGCGGCTTTCTGACTCCAAGGCCCTGCTAAACACCACCACTGAGCTGATGGCAATGCCGGGCGGCAAGAAGATAGAAGTACAGGCATACGATATGCATTGTGAGCAGATAAGTCAGCAAGGCGCATACCTCTTCAGGGATAACGCAACCGGCGCTAACATAATCGTAGCGGTTGGCCCGCCAGACACTGCATATATAGTTAATGGCCAGATGGTCCCAGGCTATCTTGAGGCTGAGCTGCCGGAGTATGCATCGTCTTCAGGTGGCCTTGACACAAGCGTGTTTACTAAGTATCCAAATGTGTATGTGAGCAACCTTGATGAGTATGATTATACTGTTTACACAGAGGTTAATGTCTACCGCTCAACTGGCCTTGCCATAACAACAATCCAACCCATCTCGCCTTCCATACTCGTAAATAATAATGCAGGTGTCCCCATATCAGTAAGTGTTACAGGTGGTCTTGGCACGTCAGTTCTTCCTAATGAAAGCCTTAAGATTTCCCTAAAATCCGGGCAGGACACAATTACAATATCAGGTCTTCCTGATAACGGGCAGCTGAACACAAAAGCGCGAGTAGACTGGAGCAAGATGCTCAGCGAAGACCCAATTGTATTTAAGGCTGGTGAGAGCAAGCATAAGATTACTGTGCGTAGCCTTTCCTCATCCGCTTCTGGCTATTATGGCGACGTGCAGACGGGTTTCATACTTGATGAGCATCTTAGGCCGAGGCCAATAATCCGATTTATGCGTGTTGGCTCACTCGTAATAAAGACATCTTTCAAGGGCGGAACGCCTGCACAACAGCTGACTGCAGGAAGTGGTGATGCGCTTGACTTTGGCGTGCAAGTTGTCTCGGGCGTGCCCGATGAAAATACACTGATGAAGGCCCGCGAGATGCTTGCTTACCACCAGAGCCTGCCGGTGTTCCTTTATTCCAGGATAGGTGATGCCGAAGTTGCACTTAAGAACCCCACGGAAGAGGAAAATTATAGTGCAGTGGTCGGTTCTCTTGTCAATATTACGCTTGATGACTCAAACGCGATTGCGACATCCTCTCCAGAGATCCCGTGCTCAGAGACAAAGCTTGTAAATGTGGGCAAGTTCCCCTTGCCGATATGCGTGCGCTGGGAATTCACGATGCCCGACAAGGAGATAGTGTTCACGCTTACAAAAGGCTCGGCAACCAAGAAAATCCGTGTCAAGCCCGTTAAGCCGGTGCAAGAGCTTAATTTCTCTTATGACGAATATAGCGTATCCGCACCTTCATCATCTGCATATGCACTGAACATAAGGAACCTTGCAGTTGAGCCGCGCGCCGTAACACTTAGGCCGAACGATGTGTCTAAATACTGTGTGATGGTGCGCGAAGGCGCAACGCAGGCTTTTGACATATTAGATGATCCCTATTACACTGCATATAATATGGAGCTGTACTCAGTGCCTAAGAGCAATTTGGATGCGCTTGAGAACCACGACAAGTATGTTGGCACTGCAAAGAAGCTTGCTGATGTTGAATTATTGCCCAATATGGGATATTTGGGTATAAGCCCAATTATATCACGCCCATACCTTGGTGAAGATGTAATCGGGGACCTCTCAGTGTTCATAAAATCAAAGCGAGTAGCAGATACTTATGCTTCTTTAATGGCAGACCCATCCCCTGAGCTCAAGCCTGGCTTCCTGAGTGGGCTTAAGTATACAAAATCGGCGCGCACAATTCGTCTGTTTACAAGTGCGGCTGGTATATCCCCCGCAGCAGGAATATTCTACAGATTTGAGTTTGACAAGGAGGAAACAGGGGCAAAGTTTGGCACACGCGGGTATACTGTCCTGCTAAGGCGGCTTCCCGTTTCAAGGGAGTGGAGCATAAAAGATGAGATTATGGCTCCCGAGAACAGCTTGCTGTGGCGTGGGGCAATCCTTACAAACAGTAGCAGGTGGCTGCTCCCCAATACTTGGCACAACTATGCAACAGGCAAGAATTATATGACCGGTTGCGGTAAAGTCTCATTGTTTGTGCCATTCAATATGTCTGGCACTATTGGCCAAACTAAGGATTTCTCGTATGCGTTCCCGGTTGTCGTTGGGTTTGGGCCTAAGTCTTCAGCACCCCCTAAATACGGTAGTGATGTGAAGTACATATACTCCTCTTCGGAGAATGGCGCCCCATCATATGCAGTGCTGCCCCAGATATTAGGTGACATATATTACTATTCAGGAGAGCTAAGGAAACAGCCGCCCGCCTATATTATGGCAGACTATTATGATAAAACTGAACCTGCAGGCGACGTTTCAATGCTGAGCAATGATCTGAAGGTCAACCCGCTTATTATCGGTGTTGCAAACGGCGAGCTCATTGCAGAGGGTGGCATTAACTTCTCAAACGGCCAGCTCAAATATTCGGAGGTAAACAGCAACGTTGGCAATAATACATTACAGTGTGGCTGGATACAAAAGCCAGGCACTGCCTCTTGGATGGCACTTTCTGTTGGAGGCGGCTTAATGAGCGATTTTGATGGCTGGGACTTTTTCGGTCCTGGCGGCGGCTATGATATGCTAAACAACCGCCTGTGTGATAACACCGGAAGCGATACGGACCTATGTGAGCTTGAGGTTGATTTTGAGGAATGCGGAGAAGATTGCGACTATATGAAAAGCGATGACTATTACTCAGCCTCAGTTTTCTACAGCCAGTTCGGCACTTTGTGCGGCACACACAGCCAATTCTGCAGTGAAAATGCCCCTACGCCTGCAGACTGTGAAACTAACAACAATTTTCATTCGGCCAATATATGGTACTGCCGTTCAAACCCCGCCCCGTTCGGCCACAAGTCGGAAGATAATAATGTATGGCTTGAAATGCCTACCAGCCATCTTGGCCTCGGTACAGAAGTTTTTGCATTGTTTGCTAATGAGCCGTACAAGAACAGTGAGCTGACATATGATTTCATTGACCAGCCAGCAGGCAAGCCGGCATATTATGAATATGTCCTGCCAGGGTTTGATGCGATAAGCCAGACCATAACGAGCAATTGTTCGCTGTGCAAGCTGCAGGCGTATGCTGGCAGTATGGGAAATAAGTGCGAATGCACTAAAGAATATAAGCATCCAAACAATTATGTTGTGCCGCGGTACGGGGGCATACCCGCAACCGCGTTTAGTGGCGGCCTGCTGTTCCTTATAAATGATATAGAGAGCGCGGCGGACAAGTTTGCGGAGTCAGAATATTCCGGCTCAAAAATAGTTGAGTATGGCAAGGGATATGCGCTCACTCCGACGTTCAGTGTGCAGAGCAAGAAGGGCATTAAAGTGATGTGTTACGGTACAGGCACATACAACGGGATACAGGACATACTTCCGCCGTCCGGGCAGAGGCAGTACGTGCCGGAGGTAAAGGGCACGTTTGCAGTTTACGAGCCGGCGTATTACACAGGCCTTGTTGGCAGTGTTGAGGCTGAAACGATGGAAGGGCCGCTTGGCGTGCCCATCGTGACGCTCAAGCCATCAAGCAGGTTCTCGCACATCTCACCGTTCGTAAGGGACCTTGCACAGTCCAAGC